>JAEZJA010000208.1 GCA_023415895.1 Bacillota bacterium | reverse complement strand
CGTCAATGATTTTTTCTAGCTTGCCATCGGTCGTCACACGATAGCCATTCCACATGTAATAAAGGAAATCATAATCGCTTGCCATCGGGCCGGTATAGGTCGGGGCGGCTGTTGTGGTTGTTTGCGGTGCGGGTTTTGCAGATGTGGGGGTGGGCGAGCTGCCATTGACCGGTGCTGTGGTTTGAGCAGAGACAGAAGCTGTGGCTGTTGGGATGGCGGTATCGGTAATTGCCGTGGCGCTGCTGATGACGGAATCCAGGGAGGAATCCGATTCACTGACACCATCACTATCGACCGGCAGACGGTTGCTCGGTTTGCTCAGAAGAGGGATAAAAATGACGGCGGCTAGGACAACACACGCAGCGGCCGCGCCGATAATGGACAGGCGGCGTATTAGGATGGCTTTTGGTAATGTGGGGGAGGTGTTCTCCATATAGGGCTGTCCGGCGGAAGAAAGGTCGTTTCTTGGAGAGGATGCGTCAAACTCTTTATTTTCGTCCATGGCATTTACTCCTAACCTTCTGGATTATGAAAAACCGTAAAAATCCAATTGTTTCACCATATATAGGATAATACCACGATTGGTTACAATTGTAAATACTTTTGATCGCTTTACGTATAGTGGTGTGATAGAAAATGGACGATTTTATGTGTAAACCATGCCTAAGCCAGTGTGCGAAAAAAGCGCACTGGCTTAGGCTCACATGCGGCTGCCTAACCGCGAATGATTGATGATTACTGCACATATATATGAATGGTAATGCATAGCGAGCATGCAACCCGATTCTTTTCCCTATGGGAAGGCCGCTGCTCTTGAGGTTGGTGGTATGCGAAGAAGACTGCACAACACAATGTCGGCGAAAGCCCGGCTGTTCTGGCTGCTGCTTCTGATCGGCTGTGCGATTCTCGGGTATTGCGTTGGCAGCCGTTTGATGGAGAGGCGGTCGGGCGAAATTCTGCGTATCGAGGAATACACCACGGTGATCACGGTCAAGATCACGCGCATGGAGAGTAAGGGAATATACTATATTCCCGAAAGCAGCACGTTTGACGGCTATAATGGCGTGGAATTCTGCCTCAAAACCAAGGGCGTGAGGGTATACAACGAGGCTGGTGCGCGTGTCAGTGTCCCCTCTTTGGCGGCTGGCGACCGTCTGTTTCTGCTTGTGAACAAGGTGGGGGTGCTGTCCTCCGATCCGCCCCAGCTTAAGGTCTACACGCTGATGGTGGTCAAATTGGATTCGTAGCCGGACAGTGACGAACAACAGGAAAAAATAAAAAACCGGGGCGGCCCGTCGTTTGACGGACTGTCCCGGTTTTACTTTGAGAGGCAGGTGCTTATTTGATAACCGTGCCCATGGTTCCCGGTGTTACACCGGCGGCATTCGATTCATCGGTGTCAATGTGCATGGCCAGCGCAAATTTGGGGCTGACACGCACAACAACATCCCCAAAGGTCAATGCGCGGCCGTTGGAGGGGATTTGTACGCTGACAACATCCTTGTCCTGCACACCGAATTCCTGTGCATCCTCTGGAGTCATGTGAATATGGCGCTTGGCAATGATAACCCCCTGCGAAAGTTCAACCTCGCCCTTGGGGCCCACCAGTTTGCAGGATCCCGAGCCTTCGATATCGCCCGATTCCCGTACCGGCGCATCAATGCCGATCGAGCGGGCGTCGGTCATGGACAGCTCCACCTGGGAGGCGGGACGCACAGGCCCGAGGATGGAGACATTCGCAATCGTCTTCTTGGGGCCGATCACGTCAACGCGCTCCACACAGGCAAACTGGCCGGGTTGAGACAAATCTTTTTTATTGGTGAGCTGATAGCCTTCCCCGAACAGCGTATCCAGATCCTTTTGCGACAGATGCAGGTGACGGGCGGAGGTCTCTACCAATACCTGATTTTTCATAAATGAGTCACGTCCTTTTTAACTTATCAAGAGATCGAGGCATACACATAGTGCCAACCATTCTATTGTAACGCTACAGGTCTGTTTTTTCAAGCAAAACTATGCTATTATGTTAGAATCAACAGGATAATACAAGGGAAGGTCTAGCGAAGGAGTGTGCAGAGGATGGACTGGGAAACATTGACGCAGAATTGCCGCAATTGTACGGCGTGCGGGCTGGCGGCAACACGCACAAACGTGGTCGTGGGTGTTGGCAAGCCGGATGCCGAAGTGCTGTTTATCGGTGAAGGGCCGGGCGAGCAGGAGGATCTTCGCGGGGAACCCTTTGTAGGCCGGGGAGGGCAGCTGCTCGATAAAATGCTCGCTGCCGTGGGGCTTTCACGTGAGCAGAATATTTACATTGCGAACATTGTCAAATGCCGTCCACCCAAAAACCGCGATCCGCTGCCCGAAGAACAGGAAGCCTGTATCGGGTGGCTGAGGGAGCAGGTGCGGCTGATTCATCCGAAAATTATCGTTTGTCTGGGACGCGTGTCCGCCTGCCGCATTATGAGCCCGGATTTTAAGGTGACGCGTCAGCATGGGGAGTTTGTGGAGAAGGGCGGCATCTGGATGATGGGAACCTTTCATCCGGCGGCGCTGCTGCGCAATCCCAATCAAAAGCCCGAGGCGTTTGCGGATTTTCTCAACCTGCGGGAAAAAATCGGCGACGTTTGCACCCATACGTCGCTAGTGTATCCCGAATAGAGCCGTTTCCCGTCGTTTTGTTATTTGGCATGCTTGCCTTTGTGATGATCATGGACGGGAAGAATACGGCGGAAGACCGCCAAGTGGCGTTTGCTCAGTGCCTTGTCGAGGTGGAGAGAGCCGAAATACCAACAATCGTATTGTACAGTATCCTCAATCAGGTTGAGATAGGCATTGACACCGCTTAAACGGGAGGCAGCCGGGGATTTGCTAACAGGTGTAAGACCGGTATAGCCTTTGGCTTTGCCCGAAGGTTCATGGGTGAGAATAAAATTCACCTTGTTGCCCTGCGCTTCCAGGTTGCTGCGACCACGCAGCATGTCTTCTCCCGAGGGCATGGCTTCTTCCCAGGTTGTAGAAGAATCGGCGCGCAGATCGCTGTCGGGACATTCTCCCCCGCCAAACACAAAATAGGAGTCCCCCTCAATCTGAAAAATCTCACCGCGCAGCAAATGCATTACATTATCCGAAATTCTCTGCACGCGCCCGCCGTTCCATTCACTAATCGGGTATTCCTTAAACATATCATAATTTTCATGCGGGCCATCGAGGAAAAGAAGGGTATACTTCTTTTTGCTAAGCTTTTTAAGCCGCTGCTGTTCTTGCTTGCTGCCGTCCCACAGAAAGCCGAAATCACCCAGCACGATGAGGGTGTCCCCTTTGCGCAGACGGCGGGCGTCACGTTGGGAAAAGCGGGAATAGTCGCCGTGAGTATCGCCGGTAATATACACCATAATTCGATCATGCCTTTCGAAAGAAACGTTATATTGGATGTTAAAATACGAATGAATATGCTATACTGTTAGGGAACCGTGTTTGATGTCTCTCCTATTATACCAGAACTGTGGTGATTGTCTATGCCAATTGGGATGATGAAAAAGAAGTTTCGGCTGTTGTCCGTGCTGGTGAGCCTGATGATGACAGCCGCGGCGCTTTGCGCGCCATTTCAGGCTGCCGCCTATGATCTTCCGGCAGATACCACGATTGAAGCGAATGCGGCGCTGCTCGTCAACATGGGAGCTTCACCCGAGGAGGATCTGGTGTTGTATGAAAAGAACGCCGACGCCATGAAATCGCCTGCCGCGTTGGTGCGCCTGATGGTGGGCGCGACGGCGATTAAGCATATACGCGACAACAATATCGACATTGATACCATGACCGGCATCTACTCGATCGATATATTCAACACCATTATTGCCGGTTCGGGGCTGACGCTTGCCAACATGAAAATTGGAGAAGAGTGGACAATCCGCGATCTGCTTTCGGTATCCATGATCCATACGGCGGGCGATGCCTGCGCGACCATGGCCGTCACGTTGAGCGGCAGTCAGGCAAAATTTGTGGCCGAAATGAACGCACTGGCTGCCGAGATCGGCTGCCAGAATACCAACTTTGCCAACGTGACCGGCGTGGACAGCGTGAACCAATATACGTCCGCGCGCGATCTCTACCGCATTATCCGCTATGCAATGGATTATCCCGAATTTGAACCACTGTTTGCCGCCGCGCAATATACCTGTCACCCATTAGGCGACGCGTCCGCACGAACCTATGTAAACACCAATGAGCTGCTGCGTTCGGCGTCCCAAAACTATTATTCGCCTGCGGCCTTCGGAAAAACAGGGTGGACGGACGATGCGGGACGGTGTCTGGCGGCGGTTGCGCGGGACAGCGGGTACGAATATCTGTGCGTGGTATTGGGCTGCCCGGATAAGACCGAGAGCGGCGCGACCAACGCGCATTTTACCGATACCAAAACGCTGTTTCGTTGGGCCTTCAACAATTTCACGTATAAGACACTGCTGAGCAAAAACCAGCCTATTACGCAGATTCAGGTTGATCTGGCTTGGAACAAGGATACGG
>JAEZJA010000187.1 GCA_023415895.1 Bacillota bacterium | reverse complement strand
TCGTGATCGTTCCCCCGGCCTGGATGAGAGCGCCCTCTACCATGCCTCGGATGGTAATGTCGCCGCCCGATTCCACACGAAACCCCTCAAGAACATCCCCGTAGACAATGACGGAACAGTCGGCCTTGATATTGCCCGAAACCATGTCCACGTTGCTAGGCGAAATAAAGACATCCTGCACATGAACCAGATTGTTTTTAAACTCCACACACCCATCAACTGCCGCTAAAAGCTGGGTGCCATCCTCGGATATCCATACATTGTTGCCATTTGGCAGGCTGGTCGTATGACCCGGCTGGAAGGGCACCACCCGACCGCAAACATCCACCCCGTCCCTCCCTGGTTCCGGTGGGATGCATCGGCAGAGCACCTGGTCCTTTTTCACATTCTGAACAATGCCCAAGTTGTGGTAGTCCACAGTGCCGTCTTCACGCTCCTTGGGTTTGCCGTCAGGAAAGCAGTGGAACAGATACTCCAATCGTCCTGGCTTACCGTCCACGGACGGTACTCCCCGGGCGCAGACCACCGGACGCCGATAATTATCGCCGAGACAATACTGCCGGATTGCCTCCTCGCAAACGCCGATGCGAATGCCCTGTTCTTTCAAATACTCCATGACCTGTTCATAGGTGAGCGAAAAAACCTCGGAGGCATTCTCCAGCGAGAGCTCAGCCTGCATACGGTCGGAGGAGAGAACCAGTTGAAAGACGGGTACAGCCTTCCCGGCGGCTTTGTCTTCAAGAGCATCCGTGGGCGCTGTCGCCGTTTCCAGAGGGCTATGCGCCTTCACAACCGGATCCATGTCCGCTGTTGAGGAAGCATCATTGGGTTGCGGTTCTACCGGCAATTGTTCCGGTTGGATTTGCTGCTCCTGAGGAGAGCTTTCTGAGGTTCGGTTTTTGCCGGTATCTCTCAGTCGTTTAAAAAAGCTCATACCCTGTCTCCATCATTCCTGCATTTTTAGCGCAGACCGTTGATGGTCTGCATGATTTCGTCCGATATCTGAACCATTTTGGCATTCATTTGAAAAGACCGCTGCCATTTAATGATCGCCGTCATCTCATCGGCAAGGTTTACGGAGGAGCCCTCCAAATACCCGCTGGTATACGCCCCGTCAGTCGCTTGCGCCGCACCCGACCCTTGCGTGGGGATAAAGGAGGTGCTGCCCTGCCGCTCCAGAGCATCCATATTGAGGAAGGTGAACACCCCGATATTGTTGATTTTCTCTGTATCGCTGTCCACGATAATCCGGTTGCCTCCGCCGTCCAGTACATACCCGCCGTCGCTGGCAGTCAGGAAGAAGCTTGCGCCTTCCTGGGACAGATGAAAGCTACCGCTGCGCGTATAGCGTGTTCCCTCCGCCGATTGTACGGCAAAAAACGTGTTGGCATCCGTCAAGGCAAAATCCAGCGCCCGGTCAGTACGCTCGGGCGCACCCGCCGCAAACACCGTCGAAGTGGCCTCCATTTTTGCTCCCTGGCCGACTGTCAGCGGGCTGTTGCCTTCGGGTGCTTGCAAATTGGTTTTCATCAGCTCGGCAAAGGAGGATTCCACCGCTTTGTAGCCGACTGTGGAAATGTTGGCCACATTGTTGGCTGTAACGTCAAGACCCTGCTGCATCGCAGCCGCCCCCGCAGCCGCTGTATAAAATGATGTCTGCACTCTGCTGCACTTCCTTTCTTCAATAGGCTCCGTCCTGTGGGATTATCAGTTTATACCCGTCCGATTTCCGTAACGGCCTGTTCCATCGTACTGTTCACCATCTGAAGGGCCTGCGAGCAGGACTGCAAATGACGTTGCGCCGCCAGCGCATCGGTCATTTCCTCTACCGAATTGATGTTGGAGCGCTCGAGTGTCTGCCATGAAACGGTGGGTGCCTGGGCAACGGTGCCTTGTGCAGCCGCCGTGTACAAGCCCTCTCCCTGGGATTGCAAACCCGCATAGTCTTCAAACTGAACCACCGCCAGCCTGCCCGCCGGCTGTCCGTCGACATAGATCACACCACTGTCATCCGCTGTGATCTGATCGGTACCCACCTGAATAGGGCCATTATCCCCCTGCACCCGATAGCCGGCCTGCGTTGCCAGGTAGCCTTCCTGATCGACCGCAAAGCAGCCGTTGCGCGTATACCGTATACCGGCACCCGCCTGCACGGCGAAAAAGCCCTCTCCTTGTATCGCAAAATCCAGGGCGCGCTGTGTTTCTTCGAGCGTTCCCTGTGAATGAATCACCCTGGTTTGATCGGACACCTTCATCAGTGTCACGTTTCCGAGCGGATTGCCTGTCTGCATATTTTGCATCATCATGCTGCCAAAGGTCGTGGAGGTAATCTCCTGCTTTTTGTAACCGGTCGTGTTTACGTTGGACAGGTTGTTGCTGATGCAGGAAAGGGATTGGTTGGATGTCTTCATCCCGCATCCCAGCATGTAAAAGCCTCTGTTCATGTTCCGTTGTCATCCTCTCTGTCGATAGTGTCAATCCGGTTCAGTGGTTGTAGTACTCGGTCATGTGTTCCTTGAGTTTTTTCAGAGCACTCGAATGGATCTGGGAGACGCGTGAGGCTCCGATGCCTAGAATGACCGAGATATCCTTAATTTTCATCTGCTCCTTATAATAAAGAGAAACGACCAGCCGCTCTTTGTCGTTGAGAAGCTCCACGCTTTGAGCCAAGACGTCCCGCAGTTCGTTGTCCAGAGCAACCTGTTCAGGGACGCGTGCGGATTCGTTGTCGTTATACAGCGGAATGGCTTCCATGCCTTTTTCATAGACCATTTCTTCAAAAGACAAGACCGTCAGCGTGTTAGCCTGTGTCAGCATCTTCTCATATTCCTTGAGACTGACCTGCAGGTACTCCGCCATTTCCGCATCCACCGGCTCCCGTCCCAGACGATTGGCCATCTCGCCCTTGGCTTCACTTAGCGTTTTGGCGATATTCTTGAGCCGCCGTGAAAAACCATCCTGTTTGCGAATGAAATCAATCATGGCGCCTCGGATCTTGATGGAAGCATAGGTTTCGAATTTGACATTTTTGTTGGGATTGAATTTGTCAAAGCTGTCGATCAGGGCAATGATCCCTTCGTTGACGAGGTCCTCCATGTAGTTGAAAAAGGAGTAGTGGCCGACGATTTTGAGAGCAATGCACTTGACAATATAGCTGTACTGCTGTGTCATGGCGTTACGGATGTGCACGTCCTTTGTGCGTTGGTACTCCGCCCATTGCTCCTGGAACGATTGGTCAGCCTTATCTTCCGTACACACCATTGCGCCTCCCCCTTGTATGGTTATCCGTTGGCATCCAGCGTCACGTTGGCAACCGCCTGTATCTGGACACTGGTATCCAGCTCGTTAAAAGACAGCACAATTGCCTTGGGATAAAACTGCTCAAGCAGCTTGCTGAAGTAAATGCGCACAACGGGCGATGTTAAAACAATGGGAACCGAAATAATGTCCTTGACCTTGTTGACGCAATCGATCAGCCGGGTAATCAGCCGCTGTGTGGTCTGTGGATCCATTGACAAGTAGGTTCCCTGTTCGTTCTTGTTAATGGAATTGATAATCATCTTTTCGACTTCGCCGTCCAGTGTTATGACCCGAATCTGACCGCTGTCCGACCACTTTCGCGTGATCGTACGTCGGAGCGACTGACGCACATGCTCGGTGATAATATCCGTATCACGCACAGAAGGAGCGTAATCCGCAATCGTATTGAGGATGGTCTCCATATCGCGAACGGGGACGTCTTCCTTGAGCAGCGAACACAGAACCTTCTGGAGATTGTTGTAGTTCACAATACCCGGGACCACGTCGTCCACAAGCGAGGGGTTGGTTTTCTTGACCATGTCCAGCAGCTGGTTGACATCTTGACGGGTCAACAGCTCATATGCATGTTTGCGAACGGTCTCGGACAAATGTGTCATCAGCACGGACAGGGGGTCGATCACCGTGTAGCCGTAGATCTCGGCCATTTCCTTCTTATCGGGGGTAATCCACCGGCTGGGAATGCCATAAGCAGGCTCAATGGTCTCGATACCGTCGATCACCCCCGTCAGGTTACCGGGGTCGAGCGCCAGATAATAGTCCACGAGCAGCTCCCCGCGTGAGACTTCCTCCCCTTTGATCTTGATAACATATTGGTTGGGTGTCAAACTGCCGTTGTCCCGCAGACGAACGGCAGGAATCACCATGCCCATATCCAGCGCAAACTGCTTTCGAAACAGCACCAGACGATCAATGAAGCTCGAACCGCTGCCTTCGTCCACAAGAGGGATCAGGCTGTAACCGAACTCCATTTCAATGGCATCCATGGGAAGCAGATCGTAGATGTTATCAATGTTTTTGTAATAGGATACCTCATCCGTATCGGACGGTTCTCCCTCCGCGGCGGCGGGAACAGCCTGCACACTCCCGATGGATAGACGCTTGTAGGAAGTGAAGCCAATAAACAGCATCACACCCGCCAGAATCAAAATCTGGATCAGCGGCATACCCGGCACGAGCGCCAATGCCAACAGCGTGAAGCCGGCCAATATAAAAGGAATGGGTTGTGAGAAAAACTGTCCCGTCAGATCCGTGCTCAGACTCGAGTTCGAGGCGGAGCGCGTTACAATCATGCCGGTCGCCGTGGAAATCAACAGCGCCGGGATCTGGGATACCATGCCGTCACCGACTGTGGCAATGGAATAGGTGCTCAGCACCTCCGTCAGGCTTCCGCCGCCCTGAACCATGCCGATAACCGTACCGCCGATAAGATTGATAAAGGTGATGATAATCGACATGATCGCATCACCCTTGACAAACTTCGTGGCACCATCCATGGAGCCGTAAAATTCCGCTTCCCGCTGGATATCGTTTCGACGGGTGCGGGCCTGCTCTTCGTTGATCAGTCCCGAACTCAGATCGGCGTCGATGGCCATCTGTTTACCCGGCATAGCATCGAGCTTGAACCGCGCGGATACTTCGGACACCCGTTCGGCACCCTTGGTAATGACCAGAAACTGCACGAGTACCAGAATGATAAATACAATAAAGCCCACGACGATATTGCCGCCGAGTACGAAATTTCCAAAGGTCCTGATGACATCCCCGGCATGGCCGCCGTTGGACAAAATGAGTTTTGTCGAGGAGATGTTCAACCCCAGCCGCATTAGCGTCGTAATCAGCAGCAGCGAAGGGAAAACGGAGAATTCCAGTGCGCTTTTGACGTACATGGTCACCAGCAGAATCAGGATGGAAAAGGTGATATTGAAAATCAGCATCATATCCAGTGCCCAGGCAGGCAGCGGGATGATCAGCATGGCAACGATCAGAATCACGAATACCGAAACGATATTGTTGAGTATCTTCAAGGCGCCCCTGTCTCCTTTTTCAATGAATAGACCCAAGCCAGAATCTCTGCCAGAGCCGTATAGAATTCCGGAGGGATCTCACAGTCAACCTCCACAGCTTCATACAGCGCGTGTGCCAGAGGCTTGTTTTCGGTCGTGGGGATATGATATTGTTCGGCAACTGCAACGATGCGAAGCGCCAAAGAATCCTGACCCTTCGCTACCACAATCGGTGCTCTGTCCTTTTTTAGATTATAGCGAAGCGCAATCGCATAATGGGTGGGGTTGCGAATGACCACATCGGCTGTGGGCACCTTTTGCATCATACGGCGCTGCGCCATGCCGCGTTGTCTCTCCTTGATCCGCCCCTTGATCTGGGGATCGCCCTCCAGCTGCTTGTACTCTTCCTTAATCTCCTGCTTGGTCATGCGCAGGTTGCGTTCATATTCCCACCATTGGTAGAGATAATCCAGCGCGGCGATTGCCGAAAAAGCCAGAGACAGCTTGAACACGATATCGATGATGGTGTTCAGGATAAACCCGACCGCCTGTCGGATATCCCGCATCATCAGCTCTATGAACTGATCGTACACGCTGCGATAGGATGCCATCAGGACAACGACGATCACTGTAATTTTAAGAGTAGCCTTAATAAGCTCGATGATCGAGCGCATGGATAACAGCCGTTTAAAGCCTTCAATCGGATTCAAACGGGAAAACTTGAATTTGAGCAGCTCCTTGGAGAATCGAAACCGCGTCTGAACACCCGACGAGAGAATGGCCACCACCACCGCCACGGCGACCACAGGCCCTGTGGCTAGGGCAACCACCAGCAGCGCATTGCCCAGCAGCACCACGGCATTCCCCGTTGTCAACTCGTCCATGGTCGCACTATACGCAATATGTTCCGCCAACGTCAACGACAGACGGTCATAGATTGAGGGAAAAGTCAGCTTCAAAGTCAGGAAAACCGACAGAACCGAAACCGCGCTGATAACGTCCTGACTTTTAAACAGGTTGCCTTTTTTTCGTTCGTCCTGTCGCTTTTTGGGAGTGGCTTTTTCGGTTTTGCTGCTGTCGACGGCCATAAAATCCCCCCTTTTGTCCCCCTCTGCCTGTTGAGCATAGGGAGCCGCGTTCAGGAAACTATGTGCCTGCCATAAGCAGGCTAAACACCCCGTTGATGTTGTCAAACATCAGGGTAATCAACCGTTCCAGAAAGGCGGCTAGGGACGGTACCAAGACGAGAATGACCACCACGCCGATGATCAGCTTGACCTGTATGTTGATCACAAAGACGTCGATCTGCGGAACGGCACGCATAATAATTCCCACGGCGACCTCGGTCACCAGCTGTGCGGCAAGCATGGGCAAGCCGAGCTTGACCGCGTAAATCAGGATGAGCGAAAAAAGGTCGACCAGGTTTTCAAACAGTGCCGGGCTGTAGGAGAGGCCTTCATAAGGCACCAGCAAACAAAGCTTCGCAAACACCTTGATCAGCGTCAGGTGCGCATTAGTCGCAAAGAAAATGAGAATAAACATCGCGTTGATTACCGACGCCGACAACGGCATGGAAACATTGCTGCCCGGATCGTAGATCTTGGACATGGACAACCCGGTCAGAATATCCATGTTCTCCCCGCTAATTTGTATGACTGACAAAAATAGCTGAAGTACATACCCGACGATATACCCGATGAGCAGTTGCTCCAACAGCGAAACCGTCAGAACAAGGAAGGAGTGGATCTCCACCGTCTGAGCAGGCAGCGCCTGAAAACATACAATGGACAACACCACTGTCAGGCCGACCCGGACGATGACCGGGATATTGCTCCGACCAAAAATGGAGTTGAACATGACGCAGCCGGTCATACGCATCAACACGAGCAAGAATAAGGTGATATCCACTTGCATTTTTTGATCATGCCTTTCTACAATCCCCTTTTCAGCTCAGAGACGCGATGATGTCAAATATGTAGCGCGCAAAATCACACAGCGTCTCGAGCATCCACGGCCCCAGAAACACAAGCACCAGAGCCACGGCAATCAGCTTGGGGACTGCCGCCAGCGACTGTTCGTGAATCTGTGTAGCCGCCTGGAGAATTGAAACAATCAGACCGATCACGATACAACAGACCAAAACCGGTGCCGCCAGCTTGAGCGCAACGACCATGGCGTTTTGTATTACATTGCTGATTTCTGAGATTGTCAAAGATCGTTCACCCTTCCCCCGGCCCCGCCGTTATAAGTTAAAGCTGGACACCAGCGACTGAAACAGCAGACCCCATCCATCCACCAGCACAAACAGCAGCAGCTTAAAGGGCAGTGAAATCATGGTGGGGGGGAGCATCATCATGCCCACCGACATCAGTGTGCTGGATACGATCAGATCAATAATCACAAACGGAATATACAGCAGAAACCCGATCATGAATGCCCGCCGCAGTTCACTTGTAACAAAGGCGGGAATCACCGTGGTTACAGGTAGCTCAATCGGGTCTTCAACCGCCTGCGTTTTTGACAGTTCGGTAAAAAGACTAAGATCATCCTTCTTGGTTTGCTTGAGCATAAATTCCTTGAGAGGAATCGATGCCTTTTGCAGAAATTCCTCCTGCGTGATTTCCTCGTTTTTATAAGGCTGGTAAGCCGTCGTATCGATCTTTGCCAAAACGGGCGACATAATAAACAGCGATAAAAACAGAGCAATGCCGATAAGTACCTGGTTCGGGGGCGTTGCCTGCAAACCTAAGGCACTGCGCAAAAAGGACAGCACGATGACAATGCGCGTAAAGCAGGTGGCCATCATTAGAATGGACGGGATCAGACCCAACAGGGTCATAACCTGGAGAATCTCCAACAGCCCCGATCCGTCTGAATCGATGGTAACCGCGGCCGATGCCTGCATTCCGGTCAGCAGTGTGAGGAATACGAGCATCATGCTGTAAAGCAGCAGCCGCCGCATAAGTTTACGCCTGGTCGGCTTCGTCTCCTCCATTCGCTCCCTCGAAAGGGGGCTCCTTCTCATCGGCAGCGCGATCAACCGTCTCAGACGGCTTTGCAGCGTGTTGATGGTTTTTGTCACTCCACTTCATATCCCATCTGCTTTTGATTTGGGTATTCAGAGCATCCATAAAGCTTGGATTGGAAGATTCTTTCGGAATGCTCAGTTCTCCCTTGTCCAATTCTTTTAAAATTTCTATACTATTTGTAGAAAACCCGACTAAATAATACTGATGGGCGATTTCTACAACTGCTAGACCCTTGTCCTGCGTCAATGAAACGCGTTCGAGTACGCGGATAGAATTGGACTTGGACAGGGTATTCATTTTGCCAGCCGCATACTTGCTCAGGGCATAGCAAAGGTAGAGAGCCACCAACACCCCACCCAGAGACAGCAGCAATTTTAAAATTTCCAACCAATCCACGTTTCAACTCATCCTTCTCATTTTGCGTATCAGCCGATCAGGCTGTTCACTGTTTTCATGATGCGGTCAGGTTTAAACGGCTTGACAATAAAGTCCTTGGCCCCCAGCTTGAGTGCATCAACCACCATCGTCTCCTGTCCCATCGCGGAACACATGACAACCTTGATTTCTGGGTCAATCACTCTCAGCCGTCTGAGCGCCTCCAATCCATCCATCACCGGCATGGTTATATCCATAAGAACAAGCTCGGGGTTTTCTTCCTGATACAGGGTGATGGCCTGTTCCCCGTTGCCTGCCTCGATCACCTCGGTATATCCGTTTTTCTTGAGGGTATCCTTGATCATCATGCGCATAAACGCCGCATCATCGACCAACATAATTTTTTTTGACATGGCAAAAACCTCCACACCTAAGAAATACTGTTCAGACCAGTTTCATGATTTCGCTATTGCTGAGAACCTCTGTAACACGCACACCGTAATAATCATCAATGACCACCACATCGCCCTTAGCAATGGCTTTGCCGTTCACAAAGATATCCACCTGTGACCCGGCTTGCTTATCGAGCTCCACGATGGTTCCCGTGGAAAAATCCAAAATATCCTTAATCTTGCGCGTCGTTCTTCCAATCTCGACCGAAATCTGCAATGCCACGGACATAATCAGGTTGAGGTTACTGCTTTGGTCATCCGTCAGAGACGACTCTTCGGTGTCAAAAGAGGGAAAAGGCGCCCTGGCAATCGAAAAATCCGGGGCTGCTTTAGGAGCAGCAGGCTTAGGCGTCGGTGGCTCAGCATATGCCGCACGCACGGGAGTCGGAGCAACTGGTGCTGGAGCGGTTGGCGCTTGGGGTTCTAAAGGCTCGGAACTGCTAAAATGGAAGCTTGAGGCAAGTTCTTTGGCCAGTTCCACTGTCATTACGGATACAAATTTACTCTTGACCAGGTCTCCAATGGTCAGATGGAAATGCACCATCACGGCATTGACCTCTCCGTCAAAATACCGGTGCTTGAGCTGCTCGTTATCCTCGAGTTTGAAGGAACTGGGTGGTGAAATGTTGATCGCCCGCCCAAGGAATTGCGCCAGCGCCGTGGAGGACGACCCCATCATCTGGTTCATAACCTCGCAAATGGCTCCTATGCTCATTTCATCGAGCACAAATTCCTTGTCCATATCCTCGGAATGCAGGAGAAGTCCCACAATCACTTTGATATCGTTTTCCTTCATCACCAGTATGTTTTTGCCGGTCAGCCCCTGAACATAATTGATCTCCACGCCGATGGCAGGCTCATACTCCTTGATCTCAATTTTACTCGAGTGGATAACCTGCACCACGGGAGTCGTTATACTGACCTTCTGCTCGAGCATTTCGGAGAGCGTGGTTGCCGCTGTCCCCATGCTGATATTCAGGATTTCCCCAATGGTATCAATGTCCATTTCGGAGAAAATCGTCTCATCTATCAAGGCCAAAAAATCACCCTCTTCTTTTATTTCACTGTGTCTTCGATCCGAAACGCATACTTTTTGTTCCGGCTGCCCAAACTTCCCTTAAACCAGGGCAACCCTTCCACATGGAGTACCACGGCGCTATCCTTGACCTTTGTCTGAAGGGGAATCACATCTCCCGGCTGCAGATGGAGTACATCCTGCAGACTGACCGACGTTTCTCCCAAAACGGCCGAAACCGTCAAAGGCGATCCCTTGAGGTTGCGCATGATATAGTCGCGTCGGACGGCCTGCACATCCTCATCCTCTTTTCGGGGGAAATGAACATACTTGGAGTTAAATACCTTGAATACCTGTTCCAAAGAAGCGGCGGGCAAGCAGATATTCATATTGCCCTTCAGATTCTGGAGAGTGATCTCGATCACGACGATGGCAACCGATTCATCCGGACGGATCATTTGCATCAGACGGGAATTGGTCTCGATCATGTGCAAGGAGTGATTCAACGTGAAATAATTGCTCCAGGCATTATCGAGCAACGCCATAATCTGACGAAATAAATGCTCAAGAAGACTGATTTCAATCTCCGTATAGCCTCGCTCAATGATATACCCTTCCCCATTGCCGCCCAGCAGGCAATCAATAATGGAGAAGGAGACCGGCCTGGAGAGCTCAACGAAAATCTGCTTATCCTCGACTTTGTATTCCTCATTATTCATATTGACAATGCCGACCAGTACCGAATCGCTGAGCGCGTTGTTAAACTCCCGGTACTCTTCCTCTTCGATCTGCACAACCTCCATCTGACACGCCGTGCGCAGCATGCTGGTCAGATGGAGACTGAAGATGCGCGAGAAATTGTCAAAGACACTGTCTAGTAATTTCATCTGCTCCTTGGTGAACTTTTTGGGAGCCATGAAGTCATAATCCTTGATCTTCTTGGATGCCGTTTGTTCGGCAACCTCCTTGAGATCAACGTTTCCGCTGTTCAGGCTTCCCAGCAGCTCATCAATTTGCTTTTGTGTCAATACTTCAGCCATATGTTTCGAAATCCTCCTGATTTCAGAAATATGCTGCCGTCTGCCAAAGGCAAACAATGGCAGGTCATAAACAGGGTGGGATATGTGCTCTACGCACGCTTTCATAAACAGATTGAAACAGATATGCTTGCGCTATGGTTGCGATTGCTGCGCTTGGATATCGCTGTATACACTGTCAAGGACCGAGCTGGTTTTTCCGCTTTGGGAGATATACAGTTCCACCCGGCGGTTTTTGATTCTGGTCTCCTCGGTGCCATCGTGCGGAACAAGGGGACGATATTGCCCGTAACCCTCCGCTACCATTTTGGCCGGATCAAGGATATCCTTGAATTGAATATACATCAGCACACTATTGGCTCGATTGGTGGACAACGTACGATCCCAGATCAGCTGCTCGGTCTTATCCGAATCTTTCGCCTGAGCCGTGTGACCGTAAACGCGTATTTCTCCGATATCCTTCGTAATATTCACAAGGCCGTTGCACAAATAATCCAGAATCACCTTGCCGTCGTCACGAAGTGTGTAGCTGTCTCCGTCGAAAAAAATACTGTTTCGAAAAATCAGGAAGGTGTAACCATCTCCTTTATTTACGCTGACGGAATCTGACAATTTGTTCTTTTTGACATAGCTGGCCAGATACGCATAGAGATCATCGAAGGTCAATACCTCATCAACATCTACCTCCTCGAGTCCACCGCTGCCCGTCTCCCCGTTCGCGATGGGCGTTGACGTATCCAGTGCATCTCCCGATTCATCGGGGTCAATTACCAATTGTGGCCCCCCATTAGTGATCTCCCTTCCGCCCGCAAAAGCTTTGGCAAGCATCTGCCACTTATCGCTGTCCACGGACGACATGGCAAAGAGCAGAACGAAGAAGGTCAGCAGCAGTGTCACCATATCGGCATAAGTATCCAGCCAGTTTGGCCCGCCGCCGCCTGCATCCACCTTTTTTCTAGCCATAGTTCACCTTCTCTCCCGGTGGTCGGACATACGGTTTATTTGTCAGCCCGTGTGTCCTGCCCTTTCTTTTTGTAATTTCCTTCACTCCTCTGCCTCTCACACACATAGGCATTGAGGCGCTCCTGAATATGCTTGGGATTGTCTCCTGCCTGGATTGCGATGACACCCTGCACGATGATCTCCTTACAGGTCATTTCCTCGTTGTGCCGCATATGCAGCTTATGCGCGATAGGCACCAGCACCAAGTTGGCGAGCATGGAACCATAAAAGGTTGTGATCAACGCAACAGACATGCCAGATGCCATTTTGGTAGCGCCGCCATCGACATCCATATCCAGATTGGCCAGCATGTTGATCAATCCGATCAAGGTACCGATCATGCCGTAGGCCGGCGCATACGTCGCGAACTTTTCATAGAACTGCCAGCCGTTGGCGTGACGTTCTTCCAGTCCGTTGAGCTCATTCTCCAGCATTTCCTTGACTTTTTCAGGATCAATGGCATCGACAATCAGCATGATGCTTTCCCGCAAGAAGGCATCGGTCTCATGATTGGCTTTGTCCTCAAGAGAGAGCAAGCCTTTGCGTCTGGCTTCCAGCGCATAATCGACAATCTTGTCTATGTAGTCCTGGGCATGGTACTTTTTTGGGAAAAATACAATTCTCATGTGCTTAGGGATGTTGCGAAAAAAGGATAGGGGAAACGAAATCAGTGTGGCGGCAAAGGCGCCGCCAAAAGTAATAGCCATACTGGAGTAGCTGACAAAGTTTCCTAGCTCAGGAAAACTCACCGCCAGCGTTGTATCGTCAAACACGATACCGAAGATGACCAGCACGATTCCTGCAATCAGGCCGACGATTCCTGTTATATCCACGGCTCCACTTCCTTAGGGTAAATTTCATGATGCACCGACCAATCGCTACTCCGCCTGCTTTTCAGAGCGTCGGTGTATTTGCCTCCTGAAGGCAATGATACGCTTGATAACCTCGTCCTTATCTTCTGCAACCAACATGAATTTCCCTGTTGTCAGCATGATCTTGGTTTCGGGAATACACTCAATGGTTTCAATCAGGTTGTCATTCAGGACAAATGGTTTTCCGTTCAGGGATGTTAGTTCGATCATGGCTCCACTCCTTTCGTTTTCATATAAACAGGTAATAAGGTTGAAAGATTCCTCTATCAGACATTCATCATTCCGGACGCTGTACCAGCAACGTCCGGAATGATGATGCTAACAAAGTGGTTTACCGCTTGAGGTTCACAAGCGTCTCGAGCATTTCATCACTGACCGTAATAATCTTAGAACTGGCTTGATAGCCGCGCTGTGTGGTGATCATATCGGTCATCTCGTTTGCCAGATCGACGTTGGACATTTCCAGTCCGCTCGTCTGAAGCGCTCCCATATTGTCCATACCGGGTGCTGCATAGGTAATGGTACCCGTGTTGGAAACGGCCTGATAATAGCTATCCCCCACCTGGGTCAATGCCTGTGGGTTAGGAACATTGGCGAGCGCCAGCCGACCGATCACCACGATTTCACCCGTCTTTGTCTGTCCGCTGATGACACCGTTGGCTCCCGTTGCAATATTGATCAGCTGCCCATAGGTGTTTGTCAGTTTCTGAGGTGTTTTGGTGTAATCAAAATTGGCTACGTTGTCGATTAGTCCGGAGGTCTCGGCGACTTTGGCGTTACCGGCGGTTTGGGCTTCCTTAACCGTCACGGCGGTTTGATCAAATCCTGCCGGTGCATTGGTCCAGGTTCCCGTCTGCAGGGCTGTCTGCAGCGCCGCATTGGTGAGCTCAGGGCTGTCGGCAGAAGGCGTATACGTAATCGTCAGCGTTTTGGCCGCATCGTTTACAGAAATGGCCGTGTCGGCTGTATCTGCCATGCTGGCATATTTGATCGTCACCGTATAGCCGTTGAAAGCATCTCCGTTACCCTGTCCCAAATCGATCGTGGTATTGCCGATGGACACCTGACCACTGATGGAATCGACCGCATAGCCACAGATGTAGTTGCCGTTGGGATCCACCAGATTGCCTTTGCCGTCAAAATCCATGGAACCCACACGAGTCAGGTACTCGCCACCATTGGCATCCTGGATGACAAAATACCCTTCACCGCCGATATAGCAGTCGGTGGACTTGCTCGTCGAACCGAAACCACCGCGGGTATTGATGACCTGAATGGCGCCGACGGTGGAGCCATAGCCGATCTGGGCGGGGTTGAGGCCGCCCGAAGAACCGGTTGCGTCCGCGCTGCTGGTCAATGTTTGATAATACACATCCTGAAAGGTTACGCGCGAGGACTTAAACCCATAGGTGTTAACGTTGGCGATATTGTTGCCGATAACATCCATTTTGGTCTGATGTGTCTTCAGTCCGGCAACTGCCGATGAAAGTGAACGTAACATACAATAACCTCTTTCTTTTGTTTTGGGTAGCCGTTTGAGCCCGTCGGTCATTCGGGGCTCTATAACTTCCTCAAGAGGTCCAGTTATACAAGAACGGCTCCATCAATGTTGGTGAATACATGACTGGTCATTTCCCCACTGCTCAGGGCGGTGACCACGGTACTGCTGGGGATATTGACAATAAAAGCGGTGCGATCGCTGATAATAAGAGCATCCTGCACGCCCTTCGCTCTGGCGCTTTCCACCGCCCCGCTGACTTGTGCCATCACCTGTGGTGTCACGTCGATCTGGCGGGATTCCAACCGCTGTTGCGCGTGCTTGGAAAAAATAAGTTGCTTTTGCTGGAGCAAATCTCCGAAGCTGACCTGCGGTGCCGCATTGGATGCGGGTAACGAAGCGTTTGGTGATGTGGTATTGGTAGTATAATGGGTGCCGATAAATGCGGAATAGCTTTGCTGAAATTGAAGTTCCTCCATGATTTTATCCTTCCTGCCACGAACAAAATCCTACGGCAGCCGTGAGCTCTTGGCGACCTCAGATCGTGGCTGATACCTGAAGCACCGAGGATAATTCATACTCCTTACCATCAATGGTGACGGTGGTGTTGTTGCTGTCGAAATTGACACGCTGCACCAAGCCCGACACGGTGGCATCCAAACCATTGTCATCCTTGACAGCGACCGTCACCTGCCGGCCAGCCAGCGATGCTCCTAATTGTGAGAACATAAGCTGTACCAGAAGGTTTGTTGAGTCCACTTGGCTTTGTGCCGCACTGTTGGTACTTTGCGCGATCTGCAGAGAAGAAAATGTCGCCAACTGAGAGATGTAATCCGAACTGTTCGAAGGGTCGAGCACATCCTGATTGGTCATCTGCGCAGACAACAGCTTGAGAAAATCGGCGGTATCCAAAGAATTCGTATTCTTTGCGGTGACCGAAGAGGATGCTGCCATGCCGTTATACGCGTTAAATTGCACTGTTTCCAATTTTTTTACCTCCTTCTCAAATGAAATGGGGACGCGGGTACCCATAGGTGTCCGGTATGGCGATCACGATACCCTTGTGTAATCCTGAAGCTGCTGGAGCATGGATAAAAAGCTGTCGGTATCCGCCGTGTCGCCTGAGTGGGACTGTTGATTTTGCTGCGCAGCGTGTTGTTGCTGCTGACTTTGCGCATCGGTAAACTGTTGTTGTTGATACCAGGGAAGCTCGGATGGATACGTAAGCTGGATCGTTTGATTGGGCTGCTCCATCGCATCCCGAAGGGCGGACTGAATGTCGCCAGAATGGCTTAAAAGCAGCCGCTGGGTATGCGGATCCGCCGAGGAGATAGCGACATGAAGAGCATTGTTTTTCAAGGACAGCTTGACCGTTATGTTGCCGAGCTCTGCCGGGCATAGTTCCATGGTAAATTCGCTGTTGGAGCTGGCGATTTGTTTGGTGATCTCATCGGCGATCTGAACAACCACCGGGGGGTCTGCCGATTCCACCCTGGATGAAGCATCGGATACGGGAATAATGATGCGGTTACCTGTGGCCATATCGGTCAGGTCAAGCGGGGTCTGTTCCTGTCGGGAGGAACGCAGTGCCGGTTCGGCTTCCGGCTGCGTGTCGGCTGTCATCACTTGCGCAGGTGTTTCGGCTGCCTGTGCTTTGGACGAAACGATGCGTATGGGCATATTGCTTTGCTGTGCCGCGGATACGGATGACG
>JAEZJA010000073.1 GCA_023415895.1 Bacillota bacterium | reverse complement strand
CAGTGGACACCATCACGAGCGCCAGCATGGCTACAAACAGAATAACAAGCACCAGCTGTCCCGGATTCTTGCGCAGATTCTTGATACGGTTTTTCCAGGTGGTCGCAAAAAGGTAACCCAGCGCGCTCATGACCGATCCCCCGCATTCTCGGTGATCTCAAAGAAGAGCTGCTCGAGCGTCTTCTCGTTTTGTACATCGGGGCGGTTGTGCATGGTCGCGGCAATCGAGCCATTCATCATGATGTGGGCAATGTCCCAATAATCCTCCACGCTGTCGATCATGTGCGTGCTGATGAGCAGCGACGCGCCACTCTGTTTGAGTTCAACGAACATTTCCTTGAGCTCCTTGATCGCATGCGGATCAAGACCAACCAGCGGCTCATCAAAAACAATCACCTTGGGCTTGTGCAGCAGCGCACAGCAAATGCTCAGCTTTTGCTGCATGCCTTTGGACAGCTCCTTGCCCAGCTTATCCTTTTTATCCTCCAGCTCAAACCGGTGCAGCAGCGTATGTGCATAGGGCTCCCAGTCGGTCAGCTCATAGGCACGCGCAATAAATTCGAGATGCTCACTCACCGTCAGCAGATCATAGACGGCAGGCATCTCGGGTATGTAGCCAAGCTCACGTTTCGCCTGGATCGTTTTATTCGGATAGCCATCGATGTCCACTTGGCCCTCAAAGCGCAGCAGGCCGGTGATGCATTTGATCAGGGTGGATTTCCCCGCGCCGTTTGGACCGAGAAGAATGGCAATTTGTCCGTTCTCCACCCCCAGGCTGATATCGTTATTGGCAAGGAGCTTTCCATAACGCTTGGTCACACGATTGACAGTAAACAATACAATTCCTCCTTAGCTGCACCCAAAAGCTATGACTCTCGTCGGTATTTATTTTTAAGCATACCCTTTCGTGCCAGTTCTGTCAAGTTTTACAGTGATTTTGTGGCAATGATTTTCTTTTTTCTTCTCTCGTGCGCACCATCTCCGTCAGGTATGACAAATTCCCCCTATGAACAAACTTTTGTGTTGAAAAGTTGACAAGGAGTCTGTATAATACTATTCTAGTGGACCTTGTTCTGGCGGATTGCATATTAAAAAGGGAGTGTAAACACATTGGACGTGTTGCAACAGTTCAACTTCTTATACAACGGAGTTGCTTATTTCTTTTCCGATGACGGTTGGAAAAACCTTGTGATGATCCTCATCGGCGCTACGCTGATTTGGCTCGCTTTGGCGAAGGATTTTGAGCCCGCCCTGCTGATGCCTATGGGCTTCGGAGCCATTCTCGTCAACCTGCCCCTGTCTGGTGCGATTAATCAGATGAACGATGCGCTCGGTTACGAAGTGCCGGGTATTATCGATTGGTTGTTCCATGTGGGAATCGAAGCCTCGGAAGCGCTGCCTCTGCTGCTGTTTATCGGCATCGGCGCCATGATTGATTTCGGCCCGTTGCTGTCCAACCCGCGTATGCTGCTCTTCGGTGCGGCAGCGCAGTTCGGTATCTTCTTGACCACACTGCTCGCCTCTTTCTTCTTTGATTTCAAAGATGCCGCTGCCATTGGCGTAATCGGTGCGGCAGACGGCCCGACCTCCATTCTGGTGTCTCAGGTCTTTAATTCCCAATACATGGGCGCCATTGCGGTCGCTGCCTATTCGTACATGGCGCTGGTTCCGATTATTCAGCCCTTCGCCATCAAGTTGGTGACCACAAGGAAAGAACGCATGATCCGCATGCCGTATAACCCCTCCTCGGTTACCCGCCGCACGCGTATCTTCTTCCCAATTATCGTCATGATTATTGCGGGTCTGGTGGCCCCCGCTTCGGTTTCACTCGTCGGCATGCTGATGTTCGGCAACCTGCTGCGTGAATGCCTCAAGCTGGACAGCCTGTCCCAGACCGCCCAGACAACTCTTGCCAACCTCATCACCATTTTGCTCGGTCTGACGATTGCCTCGAGCATGAAGGCCGAAAATTTCGTGGCCGTTGGCACGATTGTCATTATGGGGCTTGGACTTGTCGCTTTTGTTTTCGACACCATCGGCGGTGTGCTGTTCGCCAAATTCATGAATATCTTCCTTCCCGAAGGACGCAAGTTCAATCCGATGGTGGGCGGCGCCGGTATCTCGGCCTTCCCGATGTCGGCACGTGTCATCCAGAAGATGGCCCTCAAGGAAGACAACCAGAATCACCTGTTGATGCACGCCGTGGGTGCCAACGTGGCCGGCCAGATCGGTTCGGTTGTCGCAGGCGGTATCATTCTGACGGTTGTTCCGATGCTCATCGGCGGCTGATTCACGATCTAATTTTAAAAACGGAAGGAAGCAGCTCTTTATGGATATACAATTCAAAGGCCTGGAGAACCTCGGCAACGCCCTGTGGCTGATGCTGCTCGGTATGGTCGGCATCTTTGTGGTGATGGTCATCATCATGGGCGCGATTGCTATACTCAACAAGACGACCGCCACCTCATCGTCGGACGATGAAACAGACGATTCCCAATCCTAAAGCATTGCGCGGGAGGGTTATGCCCGTCCCGCGCTTTTTATTCAAACGATTGGAGTGTGCCCGGCGGCAAAGGGCCTGCTCCTTATAAGGG
>JAEZJA010000050.1 GCA_023415895.1 Bacillota bacterium | reverse complement strand
AGACAAACCTGTATGATTACGCGGATGTCTGTATCGATGACTACAACCCTGTCGGCGACGCTGTTGTTACCGTACCGGGTCTGGATACGCCCATCGCGCCCATTTCCAACATTGTCGACTTTTATATTGCTCATCTTCTTGAGATATCTACCGTCAGACAGTGTATCGAACGCGGCATCACACCCCCTGTATGGTCAAGCGCCAATACTCCGGGTGGCGACGAGAAGAATGCAGCATACCTCGAAAAATATTCGCCACGTATTAAGATGCTTTAAGGAGATTGGTTATGCAAAAATGGCTTGACCTTTTAGTTGACAAATATTCGGTTGACAAAAAGGTTGTATTAAAGGACAGCAACACAGTTTGTGTCGATAATACCGAATATCCCTTGTTACCCTGGAGAAGCGAACGTCGTTTCATCGAAATGAAAAGCTTGGTGGATTGCGGCGATATCAACGGCATCAGCGTCATGCGCACCCTGCGGATCACCAACCGGGGAACCGATCTGGTGAAAGAACTCTACCGTGAGTTTGACATTGCGCAGTTCATGCTCAGCACCAAGATCGTTGAAGTGTTTGCGATCGGTGATGAGCAACACGCGATCAATGTGATTGCCAAAACCGAGGCCGGTTACATATGCACCTTTGAAATGGCCGCATCCCTATCGGAAGATGCGGAGATTATTGATAAACATGAGATCATCGCCATCAGCGGCGTTGCCTGCGACAGAGCGGTGGACACACAGGTTCCTCAGAAATCCCTATATGTTTACGGCGCGTCGGCGACACCGGAAGCCTATATGGACGTTGACTTTGAACTGTATGGCTTAACCCTTGACCAGTGTGCCGTTGTTCGTTCTGCGTTTGATGTGGCACAGAACGGTAAAGATTTCACTCAGGATGTGCTGCATCTGAACCGTCTGACAAGTGCCGTAAAGACTTCGATGGCCGATACCGTCAATGTTGTTATCAGGGAAGGTGAATAGACGTGCAACCCGTTAAAATAGCGATGATGTCTATGACTCATGGTCATACACGAAAATATTATCAGACATTAACCGATAATCCGAATCTCGATTGGGTTGCGGTGTCCACAGCCAACGAAACCGTTAAAGAAGTGTTTCTCAACAGCGTAAAAGGCATCCCCTGCTATGACAGCGACGAAGCGATGCTGGATGCTCATCCGGAAATCGAAGCCGTTGTTTTAGCCAGCGAGAACTCGGAACATTTACGCCAAGTCAAGCTTTGTGCTGACCGAGGCATTCATATCCTTTCCATGAAAGTTCCCTCGTTTGACATGAACGAGTACGAGCAGATGATCCAGATCACCGAAAATGCGGGTGTTGTGTGCCAGGTCGAACTGGAACTGCATTACAATCCCGTTGTGGTGCGCATGAAGGAACTCAACCAGAACAAGACCATTGGTGAGATGAAATCCTTCCAAGCTACGAACATCACTCTTTCTCCGGTGTGGGCATTCCCTTGGCAGGGCGTACCGGAATTGAGTTATGGTAAAAGAGTCCCCATCAAAGAAGGTGACAACCGTTTCCGCGGCGGCGCCTTGTGCGACCATCCTCATGTGTTCGACTTGATCAGAGAAGTGACCGGCAGCGAATTTGACACCATTTTTGCTCAGGTTGCACCGAACATCCGCCCTGATCTTGAAGAAGAGGACATGCTGGCAGTCACCGGAAAAATGAAAAACGGCATTACCTTCCTGTTTGACCCCTCCTGGTCCAGAATGGAAAACCGTTTGAAAGTCCCCGGTCCCGGCTGGGAAGTCTTCCCGAAACGTATGGAAGTTAATCTCGTTCTCAACGGCGAAAAAGGAACCGTTATGGCGGATTGCTTCGGACCCAATGTTTACCACAGCGCTGCCCCTCAAAACCGCTATACCGTCCGATACACCTACTTTGATGAGTGGGTAGGCCTCATAGACGAGTTTGTGGATTGCATTCGTAATAAAAAGACACCGAAGATCAACCTTCGTTGGCACAAAAACACGATCGCAGCCATGAACGCTTGCTATGAAAGTATCGCAACCGGAAAAGCCATTAAACTTTAATTTTGGAGAGAATCATGAGTCGTTTCCTGTTTGAAAAACTGACCACCGCCAGAGCCAATACGCAATGCTGCAACGATACGATCAAATCCATGTGGCATGGATTCTGTTTCAGAAAAGGGGTGATATCCTTCGTTGAAAGCCAGGATATGACCTTTACCATTGGAAATGAAACCGCACCCGCCATTGGGGACAACGCCTCTTATGCCTTTCGCGTTTCCGATAAAGGCGTGTCTGTCGCAGCTGTCAATGCTCAAGCACTTACCAAAGGGATCCTTGCTTTGATGACCAGGATCAAACCACTGTGTATGGATACGGGCAAAGAGGTATTTTACATTGATGCTTGCGAGGAACAAGATTCCTTTGACATCCCCCTCAGAATGGTTCATCTTTGTGTTTTTCCGGAAACGGCTCTCCATTTTCTCCAAAAAACAATTCGTATGTGCGCCATGATGCAGTACACCCATGTGATCATTGAATTCTGGGGTACGCTGAAATTTGATTGTTTTCCTCTGCTGGCCTGGCCGGAAGCCTATAGCAAAGAGGAGATCAAACCCATCATTGATGAGGTATACGAATTGGGTATGGAGCCTGTCCCCATGTTTAACCTCCTCGGCCATGCCTCGTCCTGCCGGCATTTAAGCGGAAAGCATGTGGTGTTGGATCAGGATCCCAGCCAGCAGATGCTTTTTGGCGATGACGGATGGACATGGGACATCAAAAACCCCGATACTCTGGAACTGTTGCGCAATATACGCCATGAGCTGTATGACCTTTTTGGCAATTGCAAGGACATCCATATCGGTTGTGATGAAGCGTATTTATACGGCAGCGATCTTCAACATGCTGAAGAATTTGCCGAATTTTTATCCAACACCGTATCCGAGATACTGGATAAAGATCACAAGAGACCGATCATGTGGGGGGACATGCTCCTTGAAGCAAAATCCTGTGGAGTAGAAAATTCCGAGTATATGTACTACTGCTCTTGCCGCAACCAGGAAATAGCCGAAAAAGTGCTGGAAAAGCTGGATCGCCGGGTACTTATTGCCGATTGGCAGTACAACATCAAAAAGACTTCCGTTGTGACCATCCAGTATCTGATGGACCGGGGATTCGAAGTGGTGGGATGCAGCTGGAACGACAAGGAAAATGTTCAGGCGATCATCAACACGGTACGGCAAACCAAAGCTTTGGGGTATATGGCCACCACATGGCACACCCTCTCGAAAGGATTTAACGAACTGTATTTTGGCTATATGTTGTGCAATTCCAAAAGAGCAGATTATGAAATGCCGAAGCTGCACGTAATCGATGCTGAATTAATGAGCAACACGTCGATGCTGATCCGAAAAGTAATGCCCTTTCAGGATTATCGTTCGTCCGGTTGGATTAAAGACCAAGTACAGTTGTCGGTATGGTATTAGAGCACATGCTACTCATCAAACGTTCAAATGGTAAAAATTGATATGAAAAGCCAAGCCTGGAAATGCGTTATGATATTCATCGAAGCAATCGCAATAGATGACATAGCGCTTTTAGGCAACATATTGATAATTACCATAAAAACCATGTGTTTACGAATACGGTAGAGTTGAAAAGGAGCCGGGAATATGGGTAATCAATTTCCAGTACAGAAGGTAAAACTGACCGCAGAAGACAAAGCCAGCCATATCTTCAAACATTACGGTATGTATCTGGTAGGTTCCGTCGGTAAGGTGAGCGAAGAAGCCCGCCAGGTTATCGACAATCTGGTGTTCGACAAACTCCACACCAAGGTCATTCATTTTACGTTTGATCTTGCTTATCCGGTATGGCATCCCCAGTATAAGGCGATTCCTTTCGGCACAGATCATTTTGACGTGAATGACACCGAATCTCTGGACAAATGGATTCTGGCTCAATGGATGCCCTTTGCTTATGGCGGGTTGGAATTGGCCAAGACAATCAAAGAACGTGGCGCCGTCATGGCGTTGAACTTCAGCAATATCGAAGCGCATCATCTGGCGGAAGAAACCGTCGAGCGTATGTATGCCGACGCTTCTCCCGAAGAACTCGAACTCATTATGGGCAGCGCCGCCAGTGCGGTAATGGTGGTTAAAGACATTCACCAGATCGCTGACGATCATCTTGCCGGATATGTTGAAAGAGCCGTAAAAGTTACCGACCGTATGGTAAAGCATTTTGATTTCCCCGTAAAGTATGTCAACATCATTGACGAACCCAACATTCATGGTATCACCCCGCCTCAGATGTGCCAGTTGGTACGTTTGCTGCGTTCCACCCTGGATGCCTACGGATACCAGGACATCCTTATCAACGGCCCGGCCACAGCGGGTATCAATATGTCCTATGCTCAATCCATGAAGAAAATCGATCCTGAAGCCTTTGATATTATGCAGAACATCACCATCCACGGCTTTGGCAGCGGATATATGGATCTGGAGCATCGTGAAAGCGCCCGTAATCTGGGCAAGGATTTATGGATCACTTCCACCGGCGCACCGGGCTGTATCAAGTATAACGAGCTGCCT
>JAEZJA010000048.1 GCA_023415895.1 Bacillota bacterium | reverse complement strand
GTCTTTGGGCGTGGAAACCATGGGCGGTGTGATGACCAAGATTATTGATCGCAACACCACCATCCCCACAAAAAAGAGCCAGATTTTCTCCACGGCGGCCGACAACCAGCCCTCTGTCGAAATTCATGTGCTGCAGGGCGAACGCGACTTTGCCAAGGACAATAAGACACTGGGCATGTTCCATTTGGACGGCATTGCTCCCGCTCGCCGTGGTGTGCCCCAGATTGAAGTTACCTTTGATATTGATGCCAACGGCATTGTCAACGTCAGCGCCAAGGATCTCGGTACCGGCCGTGAGCAGAAGATCACCATTACCTCCAACACCAATATGTCCAAGGACGATGTGGAGCGCGCGGTGAAGGAAGCCGAGCAGTATGCGGCGGAAGATAAGCAGCGCCGTGAGCAGGTCGAGACCCGCAACAACGCCGATCAGATTGTCTATCAGTGCGAGAAGACCATGAGTGAGATGGGCGACAAGATTGACGCGGGCGACAAGGCCGAGCTGACCTCCAAGCTCGATGCTCTCAAAGAAGCCCTCAAGGGCGAGAACATCGACGACATCAAGGCTAAGCAGGAAGAGCTGACCAAGAAGTTCTATGAAGTGTCCGAGAAGATCTACAAAGCGGCGGCTCCTCAGGGCGATGCTGGCGCAGCAGGATATACCCCTGGCAACGACTCGTCCGACGGCCAGTATTACGACGGCGAAGTCAAATAAGATCTGTCAACAGGATGTATAGGCAATCCACCGTGTGGGGTCTTGCGCATGGCACAAGCGCTCCATACGGTGGATTTACCCTTGTGATATGGAGTGAACACGATGGCCGAAAACAAACGCGATTACTATGAGGTGCTGGGCATTCAGAAGGGCGCTTCGGACGACGATATAAAAAAAGCCTATCGTCAGATGGCTAAAAAGTATCACCCTGACCTGAATCCCGGGGATAAACAGGCCGAGGCCAAGTTCAAGGAAGTCAACGAAGCGTATGAGGTGCTGTCTGACAGCCAGAAGAAAGCCCGATACGATCAATACGGTCATGCGGGCGTAGATCCCAATTTCGGCGCCGGAGGGTATCAGGGCTACGGCTTTGACAACATCGACGTGGATCTGGGAGATTTGTTCTCCTCCTTCTTCGGAGGCGGCGGACGGCGGCAGAATCCCAATGCCCCCCGCCGCGGCAGTGATATCACGGCTTCGGTCATCATCTCCTTTGAGGAAGCGGCGTTCGGCTGCAAAAAGCAGGTAGATGTTCATGTCGTGACAACCTGTGACCAATGCGGCGGATCGGGCGCGTCAAAAGGCACCTCTCCGAAGCAATGTCCCGTCTGCCACGGCAGCGGGCAGGAGCGCCGACAGCAGCGCACCCCCTTCGGCGTTGTTCAGACCCAGACGGTCTGCTCACACTGCCGCGGCAAGGGAACCATTATTGATTCCCCCTGCTCAGCCTGCGACGGCACCGGCCATGTGCGCAAGCCCTCCACGGTGGGCATCAATATCCCGGCGGGTATTGACGACAATCAGGTGATCAGCATCCGCGGCAAGGGCAATGCCGGTGTCAACGGCGGCCCGGCGGGTGATTTGCAGATCCAGGTCTCGGTGCGTCCTCATCCGCTGTTTGAGAGGGACAACTTCGACGTGTGGTATGAGCTGCCGCTGACCTTTGTACAGGCGGCGCTCGGCGCAGAGATGACCATCCCGACGCTCGACGGCAATGTCAGCTATCAAATCAAAGAAGGCACCCAGCCCGGGGATATTTTCCGACTCAAAGGCAAAGGCATTCCGTACATCAATGGTCGTGGGCGAGGCGATCAGATTCTCAAGGTGACGATCGAGATTCCCCAGAAGCTGACCGCTGCTCAGAAAAAACTGCTCAAGGAATTTGACGAGACAAGCGGCGAGAACAATTACCCCAAGCGCCGCAGTTTTTTTGAGAAAATCAAAGACGCTTTTAATAGCAACTGATACCCCGTGATAGGGCGAAAATCCACCGGCTTGGCGGCCGGTGGATTTTTTGCAGGTTGTCAATGACAGGCACCGTTCTTTCCGCTTTGAGCGACCAACAGGGGAACCTAAACGGTAATGAACAATCATGCATGATGGGCGATGAATGGTACACACATCCGATCTGGTTATAGCTTGCTTCCCCCCCCAGGGATATAAACAACTGGAAAAAGCCCAACAAATGTATATGTATACGAAAATATTTATAAAAATACATTAATATCTGTTCACTACTACCGGAAACCCATGCAAACCCCCTTAAAACAGGCTTCTTTTGAAGGTTACAAAGTCGTAACTTTTGGATAAATGCACAATTTACCATCAAATCTTGGCAATCAATGTCGTACACCCAAAAATGGCAAAATTCTGGAAAACATGTGTGAAACAACAAAAATAGCGAAAAAATTTGCGTCGGATTTGCCAAGATTCTGTAGAATACCACGAACACTTGTCGGGGCTGATTGAACATCGAAACAGGGCATAAAACGCAAGGCAGCCGCGAACACAGGGGGATTTAACCCCGATTAATTGTGCATAATCAATAAAATCATCGCTTTCAACCTGTTTGACATTGAGAATGCACGTGAGTATAATACAGCTAACCTCTGAGATGGATGTCACCCTCATATGCTGGTGTTTACGTGCTTTATTTGTTGTCCAAACTATCGTTATCCTGCAATGGTACCGATAAACCTCTATCGACGCGAATAAAGCTATCATATATAAGCGGCGTCAGGCGGCAGCAACAAACTGCTCTCCGGCCGTTCTATATATACCAGAGCCGCTGAACCGGTGCAAAGATTGTGGAACTTTTGCCCGGTTGTTTCTCCTTTTACATTGACAGCGGTCCTGATCAAGAAAGGATGCATTGGATGAATACCGTATACCGAGTGGTCAACAAAGCAGTCGGTATAATCAAAAGCCGGCTGTTTTGCGTTTCTGCGCTGGCAGTCATCTGCAGCATAATTATTGTGTATGTTTGCTTTAATATGAATGCTGTCACAATTGTCGCCGGAGATACCAGCCGTGTTGTGCTGACGCTGGATGACAATTCGCAGCGAATCCTGGCTCATGCCGGAGTTACGCTGAAGGATGGCGATGAGATCGTACGCACGGGCAATGTGATGGAGGTTAAGGAAGGCTGTAATGTACAGGTCACAGCCGACGGCATTTCCAAAATTGTCTGTCTGACCGAAGGAACCGTTGCCGATGTTCTGGAACGGGTGGGTGTCACCATTGACGGCGACGATGAAATCAATGTGAACCTGACCCAATCCATTTGTGACGGGATGGATATCAATATTGACCGTATCGGCACACAGCAGTTTACCGAAACACAGACAATCGCGTACACGTCCAAGACGACGTATACCAACACCATTTCTCCGGGCCGTAGCTTTATTAAGCAGGTGGGGCAAAACGGTGAAAAAACCGTGACCTATTCAAAAACGTATAAAAACGGAGAAGTCGTCAAGTCCGAGGTCGTTTCCGAGACCGTTACCAAGCAGCCTGTGCAGGAAATCAAGCTGGTCGGCATGAAGACGGGAACGCCGTTAACCACCGCGCCTTATGACATTGAGTTGAATGCTAACGGCCAGCCTGTCAATTACAAGACCGTATACACAGGCAAAGCCACGGCCTATAGCAGCGACCGCGGCTATGCTGGTAAAGGCACCGCTTCGGGGCGCAAAGCGCAGGTGGGGGTTGTTGCCGTCGATCCCAAGCTCATCCCTTATGGCACGGAATTGTATATCGTATCACCGGATGGCTCCTATGTCTATGGCTATGCGATTGCGGGCGATACCGGCTCGGCCATGACGAGCGGCGCCGTGCTGGTGGATCTCTTCTTCGATCACTATGAGGAATGTCTCAAGTTCGGGGCTAAAAAGCTCAATGTGTATGTCCTTAACTAACGCTCCTATAGATCTATCGATATTTTCAAAGAGGCACTTCGGATTGAAGTGCCTCTTTTTGGTAGTGCGCAAACTCCAAAGAATGCTATAATTGTCTCGGAACAATGCTGTTTGAAGCAACCGAAATGATGTGGAGGAGTTGCCGTTATGGATGTCGAAGCCTTTTGGGAGGAGTTTGTGAAGTGCAGCAATCTTGATGCGCAGACAAGGTATTTTGAATGTTTTCACTTTGAATTGTCCGAATACTGGGCGAATGAACTTCTGCGTCTTGTGTTATGCGGTCAGAAGAAAGCAACGGCGAGCAGCATAAGAAGCTTTGAAGTGGAGGGCAGCAGAATACCCCAGGAGGGCGATTACAGCATAGTGACTGACTGGGACGGAAACCCCCGTTGTGTCATCCGCACCACCAAAGTGACCATTTTACCGTTTTGTGAGGTGTCTTATGAACTGTGTAAGCTGGAGGGTGAAGACGACGATTTGGAATCCTGGCGCAAGGGGCACCGCTCGTTCTTTTCACGAGATGGCGAGCAGCTCGGGTATACCTTCACAGAGGATATGCCGGTTGCCTTTGAAGAATTCGAGGTCGTTTTTCAGCGCTGAATTGTGATCGAAGGAGAATGCCAATGTCACACAAACAGGAAGTACTGACGATCCAGTTGCAAGTTGGTGAGGTGCTTGAGGTAAAAGGAAGCACCCAAGAGGCGGCAATGATTTTGTTTACGGGAACCGCTGACTGTGAGAACTTTCGGGGCGCCATCCTTCCCGGTGGGGTCGATACACAAAAGCAGGCGATTGGCCAGAGCAGGACCCTGTCCGCGCGATACATTCTCAAAGGCGTTGATAAAACAGGAGAACCATGCCAGTTGTTTATAGAGAACAATGCGATTCTGGAAGACGGGGTTGTGAAGGAAACCACTCCCACGATCACGACAGACAGCAAGGCACTCGCCTACCTGGAAACGGCAAATCTGACCGGAACAATAACCCCGGCACCCGACGGTATCGTGATTCATATATTTTGTGAGCATGACGCATAAGCGTACGGGTAGCAACGGCGGTAACGAGCGCCCGATAGAAAGCTCAATTCACCGCCAAAGGCCTTGAACGCACCCACGATCGGGTACAGAGATGTCTCGGCAACTCAAAGCAACGCCGAAAAAGCCGCATAAATGTCCCTCTTGCAGCATAGGTATTAGCGAAGAACGACAAGAGGTGATATCGTGAAGGGAGCAGTTGAGGAGCGGGCTATTGAGCTGGGTGAATACATCATTGAAAACAACGCGACAGTGCGTGCTGCCGCGGGGAAGTTTCATATAAGCAAGAGCACGGTACATAAGGATGTCTCCGACCGCCTGCGCGCCGTCAACCCGCAGCTATATGGCCGGGTACGCAACGTGCTGGAGCAGAACAAGGCACAGCGGCACATCCGCGGCGGAATCGCTACCCGCAATAAATACCTTCATCATGAACCGTAATACAATCCATAAAAGTCCACCGGCTTGTGTAGGCAGTCGGTGGACTTTTATGTCTGATACGAATATCCATTCGCATGTTAGAATGTTTGAAAAATACAGAAAAACAGCTTTAGCATATGGCTTTTGCGAAATACTTTTCATTGACTGTTGTAACACAATGGGATTTGCATTGGCTTTTACAAGATATTCATGTTCGTTTCACAGGGAAATCACAAAGAAAATCTATACTGAGTTTTGTTTCAAGCGATAGATTCAGAAGGCGGAGGTATAAGGATGTATATCATAAGAAATGCATTGCGTAACATTATGCGCTCTAAAGGCCGCAATATCCTGATTGGTGTAATTGTATTGGTTATTGCGACCTCGAGTTGTGTGGCATTGTCCATTCAGCAGGCGGCGGATACGGCCAAAGAAGAAGGGCTGCAAGATCTGAGCATCACCGGTCAGATCACCGAGGATCGTCAAAGCATGATGGAAATGTTCAAAAACGGGGGCGGCGGCGATAAATCCAGCATTCGGGATAAGTTTAGTGCGGTTAGCGAACTGACGTTAGACGAGCTCGAAAATTATGCAAAATCTCAGTATGTATCGGATTTCTATTATTCCATCACCAGTTCAGTCAATTCGGGGAGCGACGCGTTTGAGCCTTATGAGACTTCTTCCAAGGCGTCTTCCACAGATACGGATGCCCAAAGCAATATGCCCTGGATGCCCTCGGGCGGCAAGGGCGGATCACCGTTCGGCGGCATGGGAACGCAGGGGGATTTCTCGATCATCGGCTATGGCTCCGAGAGTGCCATGACCGACTTTATCAGCGGTGTCTGCGCGATGACACAAGGCAGCATGGTTGACCTGACGGCATCGGATAATACCTGCCTCATCACGGATGTGCTGGCAGCACTCAATGACATTGAAGTCGGGGACACAATCACGATCGCCAATCCCAATCAGGAGGAGGAGGTTTACACCCTGACGGTTGTGGGTATCTATTCCAACAGCAGCTCTTCTTCGGGAGTCATGCAGTTCAGCTCCTCCAACGATCCGGCCAACAAGATCATCACCAGCGTCGGCACGCTCAACAGCCTTGTGGATTCCTCCGAGGCTTCCGCGCAGACCGAAACGGATGAGACCACCGGCATGACTTCGACAACCGCTCTGCGCAGTCAGCTCTCAGGCATCTACAGCTTTGCCGATGTGGCGTCCTACGAGGCCTTCCAGACGGATGTCGTCAGCATGGGGCTGTCGGATTCCTATACGGTGACTTCCACCGATATTTCGGCTTATGAGGCCAGCCTGACGCCGCTAAAAAATCTGAGTTCCTTTGCACGCATCTTCCTGATCATTGTGCTGCTCATCGGTGGCATTATTCTGATGGTGCTCAATATCTTCAACATTCATGAGCGCAAATACGAGGTCGGCGTGCTGACCGCCATCGGCATGAAAAAATCCAAGGTCGCCATCCAATATGTTGCCGAGGTCTTTACGGTTACCATCGTCTGTATTATGATCGGAGCGGTAGTAGGAGCGGTGGCATCCGTGCCCGTAACCAATACGCTGCTTGAATCCCAGATCAGCTCACAGCAGTCCAAGGCACAGCAAATCGACCGCAACTTCGGGCGGGACATGAATACCGACACAATGGATAATGGAAATATGCCTGTGCCTCCAAGCGGCAGCGGCTTTGGCGACTTCATGAGCATGGCGGGAGCGAGTGTGACCGACTATGTCAGCAGCATCAGCTCGGCAACCAATTTTACGGTTATCCTCGAGCTGCTGGGCATCGGCGTGCTGCTTACCATTCTTTCGAGTGTGGCGGCGGTTGTCATTATCCTGCGGTATGAACCGCTGAAAATTTTGACCAGCCGGACATAAACGGACAAGACAGGAGGAGTACAAAATGAGCGTTTTGGCACTAAAGGATTTATCCTACACTTACGATGGGGTTCATCCGATTTTCAGCAATATCAATTATACCTTTGAAAAGGGCAAGATCTACGCAATCGTCGGGCGTTCGGGAGCGGGCAAGACGACGCTGCTGTCCCTTCTGTCGGGTCTGACTGATCCGACGGGCGGCAAGATCCTGTTTGACGACAAGGATGTGCGCACAATCGATCGCTATCAATACCGCAGCCGTTACGTTGGCGTGGTGTTTCAGGGGTTCAATCTGCTGCCTCAGCTGACCGCAGCAGAAAACGTGGAGCTGTCCATGGACATCGCAGGCGTAAAGCATAAAAGCAAACGTCAGTATACCATGGAGCTGCTGGAAAAGGTGGAGCTGGACGAAACTAAGGCCAACCGTCGGGTGCTCAAGCTGTCGGGCGGCGAGCAGCAGCGCGTGGCCATTGCCCGTGCATTGTCCTACAATCCCGATATTATCCTCGCGGATGAGCCAACCGGCAACCTCGACCTAGAGACCCAGGAGGAGGTTATGGATATCTTCTATCGGCTAGCACGAGAGGAAAACAAGTGTGTGATCATTGTGACCCACTCCAAGGAGGTCGCTGAAAGTGCCGATGTACGGTATGAGTTGGTGACGGCAAAGCCTGTGAAGAAAAAGCGGCCGTCCGCTCCCTCTGCCCGCCCGGCCAAGGATCTGACTGTTGACTCCGCACTGAGTGAGAATTCCACAATATTTTAATCCGGATTACGAAAGCGGCGGCAAGCAGATTTTCTGCTTGCCGCCGCTTTGTCAGTTGTTTAGTCAACGTCCTCCCTCTTATCCTTCCAACGGTTGATCTGTCGGTAAATTAACAATGACAGTACCGACAGCAGAATATTGAAGATCAGCGAGAGGATGAAGGTAGGGGATGAAGGGTCATGGATGCTGACACCGATCAGCGTCGCGCATACGG
>JAEZJA010000032.1 GCA_023415895.1 Bacillota bacterium | reverse complement strand
GACCAATAGCATTCTCAGCCCCCGTCTCAAGCAGGTGATGCAGGAAACGCTCGAGCAGGGCAAGCAGGTCATTCTGCTGCTCAACCGCCGAGGCTTTAATACGTTTGTGTCCTGTCGTTCCTGCGGTCATGTGATTACCTGTCCCTCCTGCAGTATCAGCCTGACCTATCACAGTGCCAATGGTCGCTTGATGTGTCATTATTGCGGCCACTCGGAGGATGTGGTGGGTAGCTGCCCGGAATGCGGTTCGGATAAGATTCGGTATTCGGGTCTGGGAACGCAGCGGGTGGAGCAGGAGCTCGAGCAGGCATTCCCCAAGGCGTCCGTGCTGCGCATGGATGCCGATTCCACGATGTCACGCTTTTCCTATGAGAAAAAATTTGATCAGTTCGCCAAAGGACGATTCCAGATCATGATTGGCACGCAGATGGTCGCCAAGGGATTGGATTTTCCCGATGTCGGTCTGGTGGGCGTATTGTCCGCCGACCAGTCTTTGTATGCCGATGATTATCGCGCTTATGAGACGACCTTCTCGCTGCTCACGCAGGTAATGGGACGTGCCGGGCGCCGGGATGCAGGCGGCAAGGCGCTGATCCAGACCTTTGTTCCCGATAATTATGTGATTGAGCTGGCGGCGCATCAGGATTACGAAGGCTTTTACGATACTGAAATTGCGCTGCGCAAGATGATGAAGTACCCTCCCTATACCGATCTCTGCCTGTTCGGCTTTGTAGGAACGGAGGAAGCTGCTGTGAAACAGGCCGCCGGACGGTTTCTGAATATGCTCAGAGGGGCGGCGACCAGTGAATATTCAGGGCTTCCTATGATTGTTCTCGACCCGTCGCCCGCCTTTGTCAGTCGTGTGGCGCGTAAATATCGCTATAAGCTGCTGATAAAAACCGTGAATAACGCAAGGCTGCGTGATCTTGTATCCAAACTGCTGACCGAGTTCAGCCGCATCCCCGAAAATAAAACGGTGACCGTTTTTGCCGATATCAACCCCGTCACCATGATGTAATGACTGTTCGTGTTCGCATGAAATTGCGGATATTTGACTATACTCACAACATAGAATAAATAGAGAATGGATTCTGATGAAACGGATTCCTTTATAAATACCTACTCTGAAGAAAGCAGGTCGATGATGATGGCAATACGCAATATTCTAAATAAAAAAGAGGATGTACTGCACAAGGTCTGTCGTCCGGTCACGGAATTTGACGGACGCCTGTGGCAAATGCTTGACGATATGGCGCAAACGCTCTACAAAGCCGATGGTGTGGGATTGGCCGCGCCTCAGGTAGGGATTCTTCGCCGTTTCTTTGTCATGGATGTGGGCGATGGCTTGATCGAGGTCATCAATCCCGAAATCGTCGAACAAAGGGGCAAGCAGGAAAACGTTGAGGGCTGCCTGTCCTGCCCGGGAGAATGGGGAATTACCAGCCGTCCCGCTTATGTCAAGATCAAAGCGCAGGATCGCTTCGGTAAGGAGATTTTTGTCGAGGGCGAGGATCTGGCTGCTCGCTGCATCTGCCATGAACGTGACCATCTCGACGGCGTGCTCTTCCTCGATCATGTGGTTCGCATGATCGATCCGGATGAAGATTAATTCTCGGCTGGTATGGGAAAGGGGGAGACGAACTTGAGAATCGTATTTATGGGCACGCCGGAATTTTCGGTGCCCTGTCTGGAGCGCCTGATTGCGGACGGCCATGAGGTTGTTCTGGCTGTCACGCAGGCGGACAAACCCAAAGGCCGGGGGTATGAGTTGACGCCTCCTCCTGTCAAGGTGTGCGCCTTGTCACATGGAATTGAGGTGTACCAGCCGCGTACACTCAAAACAGAGGAAGCCATTCAGCGCCTGTCCTCCTGCCAGCCTGATCTGGCGGTGGTGGTCGCCTATGGCAAGATTCTATCACAGACGGTGCTCGATATTCCGCGGTTGGGATGCATTAACGTCCATGCCTCGCTGCTGCCAAAATACCGTGGCGCGGCCCCTATCCAATGGGCGGTGCTGAATGGCGAAAAGCAGTCGGGCGTGACAACCATGAAGATGGACGCCGGTATTGATACGGGCGATATGCTGATGCAGCGCGCGATCGCAATCGGGCCGGATATAACGGCATCGGAGCTGCATGATGCCCTGTCTCTGCTGGGAGCGCAGACGCTGTCGGATACCCTCAAAGCACTTGAGCAGGGAACACTGACCGCTACACCGCAGGACCATTCGCAGTTCACCTATGCACCCATGCTGAGCAAGGAGCTCAGTCCGATTGACTGGAGCCGGGAAGCCGCCGAGATCCACAATCAAGTGCGCGGGCTTAACCCCTGGCCTTGTGCCCTGACAACAATGGGGGGCAAAACGCTCAAGATTCATGTGACAAGACCTTGTGAAGGTAAACACCTTGACAATGATGCTAAACCGGGACAAGTTCTATCCCAGACCCCCCTGATCCTTTGCTGCGGAAATCAAACCAAGCTGGAGATCACGGAAGTGCAGCTGGAGGGGGCGCGCCGGCTGCCAGCAGCCGATTTCGTTCGCGGCCACCCGTTGATGCCGGGTCGGATTTTACCCGACTGAACATGGATGAACTTGTTTGTGATGGAGAAATTAAGCCGAAAGGAACTGGAGTAATATGCTGCCTTTCTTTTATTTGGATTATTGGTACTTGATTCTAGTCGTTCCCGCACTGTTTGTTT
>JAEZJA010000014.1 GCA_023415895.1 Bacillota bacterium | reverse complement strand
GTATGGATGGGTGTAGTAACCTCCACCTCGTCAAGCAGGCGCATGACCTGCAGCAGGCAGCTCTTAGGGATGGCCGCGGATGTTTTGACGGGCAGCCGGGTATGTGTACTGCCGCGCAGTCGCACAGTCGTTGTCAGGACGCGCCGGGGCTGGGTCATTTCCTGTCGGGCGTATTGCACGCCGCGTTCGCACCCATTGCCGCTGACGGCGATATCCTCGGGTTGGATCGGCTTGCTGTCGGGCAGTGTCAGGTGCAGACGACAGCCCTTGGGACAAACGATGCACACAAGTTCTTTTGTCATGCGTCTACCTCCTCTGCACGTACGGTAATATCTCCGCTCGACTGATCAAGCTTTGCGGTGGGCACGATCAGCCGTTCCATCTCGCCCGGCGCCATATGCTCCCGCTTGCGCTGCAGGAGCACGGTTTCACCGCGTGAAACCGTGACAATGGCTTTGGGCAAGACGCGGCAGACGCGGAAAAACAGCTCAAAGCTTTTGCCAATCTGATCGGGATGAAGCCGCTGAGGAACGGTATAGGTAACATTGGCGCCGTTTGTGACAGGGATGGCTTGTCTGTCTTCTGCCGGGAGGGGCTGGCTGAGATAACGGGCAGCGGCCCTTCCCGCCTTCTGGCTTTCCATGGTGACGAAATCGACGAGATCGTGCACATGCACCACGTTGCCGCAGGCGAAGACGCCGGGCAGGGAGGTCTGCATGCTTTCGTCCACAATCGGCCCTTTGGTGCGCGGGTCAATCGCGATACCCGCATGCATGGACAGCTCGTTTTCGGGGATCAGACCGACCGACAGCAGCAGGGTGTCGCAGTCCACCACCCACTCCGTACCCGGAATAGGCCGGTGCTTCTCGTCCGTCTTCGAGATCACGACCTGCTCTACCCGCTGTTCACCCCGGATTTCGGTGATGGTGTGGGACAGGTAGAGGGGGATGTCGAAATCCTCCAGACATTGGGTGATGTTGCGCTGCAGTCCGCCCGAATAGGGCATGAGCTCCACGCAGGCCAGCACCTGAGCGCCCTCAAGCGTCAGACGGCGGGCCATAATCAGGCCAATGTCGCCCGAGCCGAGAATGACCACGCGGCGACCGACCATACCGCCCTCTATGTTAATCAGCCGTTGGGCGCTGCCAGCGGTAAAAACACCGGCGGGGCGCATGCCGGGGATGCCGATGGCACCGCGCGTGCGTTCGCGGCAGCCCATCGCCAGAATGATGGCGCGGGCATCGATGAGCAGATAACCGTCCGACGGGTTGACAGCTTGAATGGACAGACGCGAACGGGCATCGTCACGCGTGATGTCCAGCACCATCGTGTCGGTTTTGATAGCAATGCTGCGCTGGGCCGCCTGCTGAACAAACCTTCCCGCGTATTCGGGGCCGGTCAGCTCTTCTTTAAAATAGTGCAGACCGAAGCCGTTGTGAATACACTGATTCAGGATACCTCCCGCTTCCATGTCGCGCTCGAGCACGAGCACCGAGGTGCAGCCGTTGTCATAGGCTTCTACGGCGGCGGCAAGCCCTGCGGGGCCCGCACCAATGACCACCAAGTCTACCTGCAGATTCATATAACCTCCTCCTTCCCCACGGCTTTGGTCCAGCCGGTCAGCAGACGCGATCCGGGTTTATCCTGTTCAATGCCGGGCAGGGGAACGCCCCATTCGCGCGCGAGAATGGCCGCGACGCGCGGGCCGCAGAAGCCGCCCTGACAGCGACCCATTCCGGCGTTGCACCGCCGCTTCACCCCGTCGATCGTGCGGGCGGGGATGGGTTCATGTATGGCGTCAAGAATCTCGCCTTCGGTTATCGTTTCACAGCGGCAGATCACCCGGCCGTACAGCGGATTGCGGGCAACCATGGCCGCGCGACCGTCCGTATCGAGGGAATGAAAGGGGATGGGGCGGGGGCAAAGACGGAAGGACTCTCGGGGAGTCAGGTGCAGACCGCTGGTCTCGAGCATTTTCACGCAGTCGGCGGCAATGGCCGGAGCACTGGTCAGTCCGGGTGATTTGATACCCGATAGATTGAAAAAGCCGGGGCTCTCGCTGGACTCCTCCACGATAAAGTCGGTTTGGCCGCAGTCGGCACGAACGCCGGCAAAGTTGCGGATGGATTGGCGCAGGTCTACATCGGGAACCGAGCGTCGAGCCTCTGGGGCAATGGCGGCTAAGCCGTCGGCAGTGGTGGAGTTGTCGTCAGGCGAGTCTACGTCTACGGCGTCGGGGCCCACGATCAGATTGCCGTGCACGGTTGGAGAGACCAGTACGCCCTTGCCGAGCTTGGTGGGACATTGGAAAATAACCGTGTTTACGGTCGATCCCTGTGCTTTGTCCAGGAGATAATATTGTCCCCGGTTGGGACGGATGTGGAAGAAGGGAGCGGCAATCATGTTATTGATTTCATCGGCATGAGTGCCCGCTGCGTTGACAACGCGCCGCGCGCGCACCCTGCCGTTCGTCGTTGTCAGCAGGAAGGTATCCCCCTCACGGGCAATGCCGGTCACTTCATGGCGGGGCAGAAAATCGCAGCCGTTGAGTACCGCGGTATTGGCGTAGGCCAGTGCGAACGCCCAAGGGTTCACGATGCCACCGGTCGGGGCATAGAGTGCCCCCACAACGTCAGGTGAGAGGCGCGGTTCTTTGGCACGAGCCTGCTCCCCTGTCAACAGCTGCAAATCGGGCACGCCGTTTTGTCGGCCACGGTCATACAGCGTACCCAGTATGGGCATCTGCTCTGGAGACAGGGCGATCACCATCGAGCCTGTCTGACGAAAAGGGATGTTCAGCTGCGGGGCAAGCTCACGGATGAGGCGGTTGCCCTCTACGTTATACTGTGCCATCTTGGTATCGGGCTGGGGATCGTAACCGGCGTGGACAATGCCGCTGTTGGCGCGGGTGGTACCCTGCGCCACGTCGTCGAATCGCTCAAGAAGCGCGACACGCGCCTTTGTCTTGGACAATTCAAATGCGGTTGCACAGCCGATAATGCCTGCGCCGATGATGGCCACATCATAGACGGTTGTGTTTTCGCGGTCGGTCTGGTTTTGCAAGAGGATGCCTCCTTCGATTGGCATGCACATACAAACAAAAAGAGCTGCACACGAACAAACCCTGCCACTCTGGCGGGTTTGTTTCATGCACAACTCAAATGCTCCGGCATGTCTGTATTCGGGATTCTATTTCGCAAAAGTCTCAAAATCTCTTTTTAGTATAGCATAGTTGTTATCAAAAAGCACGTATTTTGCAAAATTAATTTTGCCGGACTGTCAATTTACTGCACGGTATGATATAATAAAACAGTCCGCAGGAGGGACGGGCTTTGCCTGAAGAGCCTGCAATTGCGTAGTTTCGGCATTGATGATTCCAAAGATGGTTTAATAAGAGTACGGAAAGGGTAGGTTGATTATGGACGCTTTGTTAAAGAAGCAGCTGGCGGCGGCGGCCACGAAAATCCGCATGGCGGCAATCGAAGGCACATATAACGCCAAGAGCGGTCATCCGGGCGGATCGCTGTCGGTCGCGGATACACTGGCATATCTTTATTTTGCACAGATGCGGGTTGACCCGCAGAATCCCCACTGGGAGAACCGTGACCGGATGGTGCTTTCCAAGGGACATACCGCTCCCGCATTATACGGAGCGCTGGCGCTTAAGGGCTTTTTCCCGATGGAGGAGATCAAGACACTGCGTCACGTCGGCTCCCGTCTTCAGGGACATCCGGATATGAAGGGCGTACCCGGTGTGGACATGTCCACCGGTTCTCTGGGACAGGGGATTTCGGCGGCAGCGGGGATGGCTCTGGCTGGCAAGCTGGACAAGGCCGACTGGCACGTTTACGCCATTCTGGGCGACGGCGAAATCGAAGAGGGTCAGGTCTGGGAAGCCGCGATGTTTGCCGCACACAAAAAGCTGGATAATCTTTGCGTCGTGGTGGACAACAACAATCTGCAGATCGACGGATCCCTCAGCGAGGTCAATTCTCCCTATCCGATTCCCGAAAAATTTGCAGCCTTCGGTTTCCACGTAATCGAAATCGACGGCCATGACTTTGACCAGATTGAGGCGGCCTTCAAGGAGGCTGGCACCATTAAGGATAAGCCCACAGCCATTATTCAAAAGACGGTCAAGGGCAAGGGCGTATCGTTTATGGAAAACCAGGTTGGCTGGCACGGCACGGCGCCTAATCAGGAGCAGTACGAAAAAGCGATGCAGGAGCTGCGCGCGACGCTGGCTCAGTACGAGGAGGCTTAAATCATGGCAGATGTGAAGAAGATTGCCACGCGTGATGCGTATGGGAACAGTCTGGTGGAGCTGGGTGCCAAATATCCCGATTTGGTTGTTCTGGATGCCGATTTGGCCGCCGCCACCAAAACGGGTATGTTCCGCAAGGCCTATCCCGATCGCTTTATTAACTGCGGCATTGCCGAGCAGAATCTGATGAGCGTTGCCGCCGGACTCGCAGCTGCGGGTAAAAAGGTGTTTGCCTCCTCTTTTGCCATGTTTGCGGCCGGACGTGCGTTTGAGCAGGTGCGCAACGCCATCGGTTATCCCCATCTCAACGTCAAGATCGGCGCCACTCATGCCGGCATTTCGGTTGGTGAGGATGGTGCGACCCATCAGTGTTGTGAGGATATCGCGCTGATGCGTACCATTCCGGGCATGACCATTATCAACCCTGCCGATGCGGTGGAAGCTTCCAAAGCTATGCGCGCCGTAATGGAGCTCAACGGCCCCGTCTATCTGCGCTTCGGCCGTCTGGCAACGCCGGTGATTTTGCCGGAGGATTACCAATTTGAGATCGGCAAGGGCGTGCAGATGATCGAGGGCAGCGATGTGACCATCGTGGCGACCGGACTGCTGGTTGCCGAAGCCATCGCCGCAGCGGAACAGCTGAAGAATGAGGGCATTCATGCCCGTGTCATCAACATGGCGACCATCAAGCCGATTGACCGTGAGATCATCCTGCGTGCCGCTGAGGAAACGGGTGCCATCGTGACGGCGGAGGAGCACAACATCATCGGCGGTCTGGGCAGTGCCGTCGCCGAGGTCGTGTGTGAGTCCTATCCGGTGCCGGTGGTGCGTGTGGGGGTCAACGATACCTTCGGGAAATCCGGTCCTGCGGTTGAGCTGCTCAAAATCTTCGGCCTGTCGGCGGACAACATTGTCGCCAAGGTGCATCAGGCCGTGTCCATGAAGAAATAAGGTAAACCCAAAGTGAATACAGCCGGGGCAGTCGTACGCTGAGTACGGCTGCCCCGGCTTTTTGCTTCCGAGCCGGACATCAGCGACTAAATTTGTCCGTTCCCGCATATATTTCAAACAGAATAGAGGGAGGTGCCGGCAATGATGGGATGGTTAAGAAAAACGGTGTCAGCGCTTTGGAAAAAGGGACTGGCAGCGATGCTTTGTACCGCTGTGGTGATCAGTCTGAGCGGACTGCCGTGCAGCGCGGCGGATACAAAGGTGATTATCGATATCGAATCGGGTGAAACGGTCGAGCAGCTGACGGATGAGAGCGTACCTGCGTGGGCATCGGCCAGCACTACGATTCCCGCCGACGCGGCAGCACTCGAGGTGGGAGGAAAGGGCGCTGTGCTGATGGAGCTATCGAGCGGCAAGGTGCTGTTTGAAAAAAGCTCCCATGACCGCATGCCGATTGCATCGGTAACCAAGGTTATGACGCTGCTGCTGATTATGGAAGCGATCGACAATGGACTGA
>JAEZJA010000006.1 GCA_023415895.1 Bacillota bacterium | reverse complement strand
GTGATGAGCCCCACCACCCGCTCGACGAGCACGGCGGTCTTGCCGGAGCCGGCCGCAGCCGAGACCAGCACCGTCCCGCCCCGGGCATCGATGCATTGCTTTTGTTCGGGTGTCCATTGACGTGCAGACATGGCATGTGCTCCTTTAAGTTATCGCGTGATCGCCCATACAACCGCTTCGTAGGGGCGAAGCCGGTCGCCGGGCGTGTCGGGATAGTTGGACAGCAGAAGCTGCGCGGATGGCGAATGACCCCGCCTGCGTACGGGCCGGCGGCTAAGGTTGCATTCGATGGCGAGCGTCTCGCGGCCGTTTTCACGCGTATAGGTGAACAGGTCGCGGATACGCTTGTTGGTGAGGTGGATGTCGCCGTAAACCAGTGCGGGGTGTGCCTTGCGCAGTGCGAGAAGCGCGCGGTAGAAGCACAGCACCGAATCGGGTTGATCCTGCTGCGTTGCCGTGTTATATTGCGCCTGATCCGCGTCAGGTACAATCCACGGCTGCCCCTCCCATGGCTGGTCTGTCCAGGGCATGGGCACACGCGCGTGATCGCGCGTCCCGGCAAGCACGCGGCGGAAGGCCTCAGGCTCGCTCATACTCTGGCGCAGTTGCTCATACAAATTGAGGCTTTCGACATCGCGCAGATCGGTTATGCTCGTGAACTTCTGATTGATAAGCCCCAGCTCCTGACCCTGAAACAGGAAGGGGGTACCCCGCAGTGTCAGCAGCAGCACGGCCAGCAATTTGCCGAGCACAACGCGATAAGCCGGGTCGGGGTCGACCTTGGAGATCATGCGGGGATTGTCATGATTTTCAAAGAAGAGAGCGGTCTGGCAGTGGCTGCCATAGTGCTCCATCCAGTTGGTGATGTAGGTTTTATAGAAATTGAGGTCATAGGCATACTCATCAAAGCGCACGTGACCCGGTGTTTCAAGATGATCGAAGGTAAAGACCATGTCCAGCTCCTGCCGGTAGTCGGCGGTGAGCAGCTTGCTCATTTCCCGCCCCACACCGGGCGTTTCCCCCACGGTGAAGGCGGCATAGGGGGCAAAGGCCTTGCTTTTGAGCTCGCGCAGATAGTCGTGCAGGTGCGGGCCGTAAAAGTAATGCTCAATGCCGGTATAACCCATCAGCGCCCCGATCGAGGGGTTGCCGTCGGGCAGCCCCTCGCGCTTGGAGATGTAGTTGACCACATCCATGCGGAAACCGTCCACGCCCTTTTCCAGCCACCAGCGCACCATATCCGCAATATCCTCCCGCACGGCGGGATTGTCCCAGTTGAGATCCATCTGTTTGCGGGAAAACAGGTGCAGGGCGTATTGCTGCCGCTCCTCATAATAGTTCCAGGCACTGCCGCTGAAAAAGGACGTCCAGTTGTTGGGCGTGTCGCGGAACAGATAGTAGCTGCCGTAGCGGGAGTCTGGCTTATGGAGAGCCTTGCGGAACCATTCGTGTTCATCCGAGGTGTGATTGACCACCAGATCCATGATCAGCCGCATGCCGCGCGCGTGCACGCTACGGAGCAGCTCATCAAAGTCTTCCATCGTGCCGAATTCGCGCATAATGCGGCGATAATCGCGGATGTCGTAGCCGTTGTCGTCGTTAGGAGAATCGTAAACGGGAGAGAGCCACAGCGCGTCCACACCCAGCTCCTTGAGATAATCCAGCTTGGACAGGATGCCCCGCAGATCGCCGATGCCGTCCCCGTTGCTGTCGCAGAAGCTGCGGGGATAGATCTGATAGAAGACAGCTTCCTTCCACCAGGCGGGAGTGGGGGGAGCGTTGTCGGTACGGGGCACGTCGGTTTCGCTGTTGAGCAGCTCCACAAGCGTGTCTACAAAGGCAACATCCACCTTGCCGCCGGTCAGGCGGGGGAGAGCGCTCAGCCGGATGCTGCCCACAAGGGGATTGGTCACGAGCGCTTCGCTCTTTCCCAACTGCATCAGCAGCTTGCGCACAATATCCTGCCCGATGGGATGGGCATACACGTCGCGGATGCGGCTATTTCTGCTCAGCATAGGCACACTCTTTCACAGGCTTCTCGAGTTCGTCAGCGGCGAAATCGCCCCGTTCCTCCAGTTCCTTCACAATACGGTTGTACATGGCCTTGTCAATGCGGAACTTCCAGCGATAGACAAGATAGCCGGCCACAATCAGAATCAGGGGCATGATGAGCATGGCCAGCTTCATAACAGTTAATCCTGCCGGTGTCACGTCGTCGGGAGTGGCAGCGGAGTTGATGCCCGAAAGGATCAGAGTGACGCCCACAACGCCGTTGGCGAGCGCGCCGCCGATCTTGTTGATGAAGGGTTGGACGGAGAAGGTGATGCTCTCGTTGCGGTGACCCAGCTTCCATTGCCCGTATTCCACCGTATCGGTCAGGAACATGAGCATCAGAATCTGGATGAACGCCTGACCGACAAAAAGCAGTACGCCCGCAATGCCGATCCAGATCATATTCATCGGCGCGAAGAAAAACACGATATAGCCGAGTATGACCAGAACCGTGGACACTCCGTAGAGCTGGCGGCGGGTGAACTTTTTGGAAAAGGCGGGGAAGACGATAAGCGCCAGCAGCTGAGAAACACCAAGAATACCGGCAAAAACCGAATACATGTCTTTATTTTTATACGCGTAAATGAAGAAATACGTGCCGAAGCTCGTGGTGGTGCAATAACCGATCATGAACAGCGCCATGGCAATGGCCGTGACCAGCAGCTGATCGTTTTTGAACAGCACGCGGAACATTTCTTTCACCGAGGTGCTTTCCTGCTTGGGCTGGATGGAGCGATCCTCTTTGACGCCGAAAACGGTGAAGCACAAAAAGGCCCAGGTGATGATGACCACGGCAATCGCAAGCAGGAACCAGGCGCGCTGACCGCCACCCAGAGCGTCGGTGATGGGAAGAATACCCACCACGATGATGTACATGCCGATGCTCGCGCAAATACGCGCGAAGGAACCGGACTTTTCGCGTTCTTTCTGATCAATGGACAGCGAGGGAAGCATGGACCAATAAGCGATGTCGTTGGCACCATAGGTGAAATCCCAAAGAAGATAGAGTACGATGAAGCAGGCGACGAAGGCACCACCCTTAAGACCAAAATCGGTAAAGAACAGAATGGTCAGCAAACCGCCGATAATACCGCCGATGACGATCCACGGTTTGAATT
>JAEZJA010000262.1 GCA_023415895.1 Bacillota bacterium | reverse complement strand
GTGTGGAGGCAATCGGGTTTTGTGCTTTTCTGCCGTAAATCGTGGCGGAAATTATGGCGGAGCCGAAACCGCACAAATCCTAAGCGGCAGAAAGGAATAAAACTTATTATGGATGCCATCAGTATTGATTTGGAAAAATGCGTTGGCTGCAATGCCTGTATAAAGGTCTGTCCGGCTAAGGATGCCAATATTGCCTCCTATAGTGAGAAACTGCAGCGCACGGTGATTACGGTAGACGGCAGCAAATGCATTAAGTGCGGTTCGTGTATTCGCGCCTGTACCCACAAGGCCAGAGATTATACCGACGATACAGAGTCGTTTTTCGAGGCTCTCGCCAACAAAGAAAAAATCAGCATCCTCGTTGCACCGGCAATACAGAACACCTTCGGCGATAGCTATCTCCAAGTTCTTGACTGGCTGCGAGAGCAGGGGGTTCATGGCGTATATGATGTTTCTTTGGGAGCGGACATCTGTACATGGGCCCATCTGCGCTATCTTGAGCAGCATCCGGACGCCAAACTTATCTCGCAGCCCTGTGCGGCGATTGTCAATTATGCGCTGACACAGCGCCCCAAGTTATTGGAGCATCTATCTCCTGTGCACAGCCCTATGCTTTGCACGGCCGTTTACCTGCGCAAATATCTTGGTATTACGGACAAGATTGCGGCTCTTTCCCCCTGCGTTGCAAAAACGGATGAATTTGCAGCCACCGGAATGGTAAGCTATAATGTCACACTCAAGCGTTTGAAGGACTACATATCCCAGCACAACATCAAGCTCTCCTCGGCCAACCATTCAGACGTCGTGTTTGATGGCGAGCAGGGGCTTGATGGCGTTATTTATCCTATGCCGGGTGGGCTGAAGCACTCCCTGCTGGCTCACAAGCCTGATCTCAATGTTGTTAACAGTGAGGGTACCACTAAGGTCTATGCCGAGCTCAATGAATACATAACGGCGAGCCCCTCCGATCTCCCGGCCGTTTTTGATGTGCTTAACTGCGAATTTGGCTGCAATGAGGGGCCGGGTATCGGTGAGCCGTTCAATACCTTCCGGGTAAGCAGCCTCATGCATAAACGGGAACGCGAAACCAACGCCATGCGCCGCAGTAAACGCTTTCTGAGCAAGGACAAGCAGTTTTCTTCCTTTGACAGGCGGTTCAAACTGGAAGACTTTTGCCGCACGTATGTCAGCAATGTCAATAAGCACACGCCCACCGATGCGGAAATCGAATCGGCGTATCAAACTTTGCACAAAACAACACAGCTCCAGCGCAATTTCAATTGCCATGCCTGCGGCTTTAACACCTGCGCGGACATGGCCAAGGCTATTGCCCGTGGGCTGAACGTGCCGGAAAACTGTCGCATGTACCTTATGGATGTGGTGGAGCAGCAAAATCAGCGCTCTTCAAACATCAATAGGCAGGTTCGCAATATTTCAAGTGAACTGGCTTCCGTTTTTGCCTCTCTGAGCGAAAGTATTACGACCGTTCGCGCAGAGGCGGATGACATCGGGCTGAGGGGTCAGGAGGGCGTGAAGAGCATGGAGTCGGTCAACGCCAGCATTGCTGCCCTGAGCGAACGCAACCACCGGATTGTTGATGCACTCAGTGAAATTAACGAAGCAACAAACAATTATCGCAAAATGACGAAAAATGTAGAGACGATTGCGGATACGATCAACCTGCTGTCCGTGAATGCGTCTATTGAAGCCGCTCGGGCGGGCGCAGCGGGCAATGGCTTTGCCGTTGTCGCCGGAAATATTAAGGAGCTGTCAGGTACTTCGGTCGAATCCGTGGCCGATGCACATCTCAACGATGAACGGGTGTCCAAAGCAGTCGGGGAAATTAACACCATTGTGGAGGGCTTTCTGAAGCAGTCGGAGGAGCTCACAAAAATTGCTTCCGAGGTTATACGCAACGTGCAGTCAACCGCCCAATGCAGTCAGGCCATCATTGCCGCAGTGGAGAACGTAAGCGTCCTTGCCGAGCGTGTGGATCGCATGATCTCAGAGGCCGAAGCTGTCCTGCATAAGTAATGTTATAGATGAAGCCTGCAAGAATTGGATTGGGGATATGGCGTCATTCGTATTCATTTTGCTGTCCTCCTCACAATCTGGATTTGCATTTATTCCTTAGGTGCATGGCTCATTCCATCACCAAATATTCTTCACTAAACATAGCATAGGTTTCATTCTTTGTAAACTCAGGCATATCGTTTTCTACCACCCCCAAAAAACCACCTTTCCCTCCCTCATGAATCGGCCGACAATGGCCCATACTATTGTTTAAACGCAAAAAGGAAGTTGGAGAGGGACAAGCATGCAAAAAAACGGCTTTGAGGGTTGGTATTTCAAGCACCAGAAGGACGACGACACGATTGCTTTTATTCCGGGGCGGGCGAATAGCGGTAACTTCGTTCAGGTGATCACGGCGTCCGGTTCGCGCCAATTTGATGTTCCGGAGCTGGCCGTAGAGGGGGATTCCCTTCAGGCTGGGAGCTGTTTATTCTCCGGTCGCGGCTGTACGATCGATCTGCCGGGAATCCAAGGGGAAATCGTCTATGAAGGTCTAACGCCGCTCAAATCGGATATTATGGGGCCGTTCCGCTTCCTTCCGATGCAATGCCGCCACGGCGTCATCAGTATGGCGCACGCCCTCAACGGCAGTGTCACGATCGACGGCGAATCCCACTGTTTTGACGGCGGGAAGGGGTATATCGAAAAAGACAGCGGATCCTCCTTTCCGCGTTCCTACCTATGGCTCGAATGCAATGACTTTGCCGAACCCTGCTCGATTATGGCCTCGGTCGCCCATATCCCCTTCGGCGGCACAAATTTTACCGGCTGTATCTGCGCTCTCCTATACGGCGGGCGAGAATTTCGACTTGCCACCTATCGAGGCGTGCGCATTCATGCCTTTCAGGCGGATTATCTCTGTCTATCACAAGGGAAACTCCTTCTCGAGGTTGATATCAAGCCCACGGGTGACGGGCATCCCCTGCGTTCTCCCGTGAAGGGCCATATGTCCGGCACCATTCGTGAGAGCAGCAACGCCGATATTCATGTACGCCTGTGGGAGAAGTGCAAACCGGTCATTGATGCGCACAGCCGCCATGCCGCTTATGAATATGTGCCCGAACCTGCCGTGCCCTGACGCTCTATCTCATTAAAGCACATAAAAAAGGACACGAGATGTACCACCATCCCGTGTCCTTTTCTATTGCCTTCAATTGTTATGCCTTTGTCTGTGCATCCGCCAGCCCGCTCGCATCCGCGACGGACTGCAATCCCTTGTTTCTAAAATACAAAATCACATCGAGCGACACCATGATAAAATTGATGATATAAAAGACGAACACATAGGAAATATTGTGGGACACAAGCTTGGAAACGATTCCGCAGACATACCCCACCAGAATAAACAGTAGAAAGAGCAAACTTTTTCCTTTTGTCGAGCGTGCCCGATAGGATTTCACAATCGACAGTGGCCAGGAAATGCCAAAACAGACCACCATACACGCTTCCAGAATCTCGCTGATACTGACCATCCCTTTTTCTGTGTAACCATGCCCGCATGATGACACGTTATTCCTTATACCCCAAAGTACCGTTGGCCGCGGCCTTGAGATAGGCGTTGATAAACCCGTCGATATCCCCGTCCATGACCGCGTTGATATTTCCGCTTTCAAAGCCCGTGCGGTGATCCTTGACGAGCGTATACGGCATAAACACATAGGAACGGATCTGGCTGCCCCAGGCAATCTGTGATTGGCCGCCCTTGATATCCTCGATTTTTTCATAATGCTCGCGTTCTTTGATTTCCACCAGCTTGGAACGCAGCATGCGCATACACATATCCTTGTTTTGGAACTGGCTGCGCTCATTCTGACAGGCAACCACAATGCCGGTCGGAAGATGCGTGATGCGCACAGCCGAGGAAGTCTTGTTGATGTGCTGTCCGCCCGCGCCGCTTGAGCGATAGGTATCCACTTTCAGATCCTCCGGGCGGATATCCACCTCGACCGAATCGTCAATTTCAGGGATGATTTCCAGCGCCGCAAAGGAGGTATGCCGGCGGCCCGAAGCGTCAAAGGGCGAAATGCGCACGAGGCGATGAACCCCCGCTTCGGATTTTAAGAAGCCATAGGTGTTGAGACCTTCGATCTCAATGGAGGCACTTTTGATGCCCGCCTCATCGCCATCGAGATAATCAAGAATTTTGTATTGGAAGCCGTGGCTCTCTGCCCAATGGGTATACATGCGATAGAGCATTTCCGCCCAGTCCTGCGCCTCGGTACCACCCGCACCGGCGTGAAAGGTCAGAATGGCGTTCTTGGCGTCGTATTCGCCTGTCAGCAAAGTGGACAGCCGCATCTTTTCAAGTGAAACCTCAATTGCTTCCACGCCCTCGGTGCATTCCC
>JAEZJA010000249.1 GCA_023415895.1 Bacillota bacterium | reverse complement strand
GTGCTGAATATGCTCGATCTGGCAGGACTGCCCCTGCGCGCGGCCGACCGTGACAGTTCTTATCCCTTGGTGGTGGCCGGAGGCCCCTGCGCCTGCAATCCCGAGCCGTTGGCCGATTTTGTGGATATTTTCTTTCTCGGCGAGGGTGAAGAGGTCGATCTGGAGCTGATCGAGCTTTACCGTCGGCACAAGAGCGCCGGTTTTGACAAGGCGGCCTTTTTGAAGGAGGCGGCACACATTGAGGGCGTGTATGTTCCTTCCTTATACGACGTCAGTTACAACGAGGACGGTACGGTGGTAGCGGTGACGCCTAAGCAAGGTGCTCCTGCCAAGGTGCGCAAGCGCATCATCGAGAATATGGACACGGTCTATTATCCCGACTGCTTTGTCGTGCCCTATATGGAGATCGTCCACGACCGCGCGATGAGTGAAATCTTCCGTGGCTGCATCCGCGGCTGCCGGTTTTGTCAGGCCGGGTATATCTATCGCCCCGTGCGCGAAAAATCTCCCGAGGTCATCGACCGTCAGAGCCGTGCGCTGTGCGAGAACACCGGCTATGACGAGTTTTCGCTGACCTCGCTGTCCACCAGCGACTATACGAAGCTGGAAACGCTGCTGCCCATGCTGCTTGACTGGGCACAGAAGGAGCAGACGAATATTTCACTGCCCTCGCTGCGCATCGACGGCTTTTCGGAGGAATTGGCGGCTCAGCTCAACGTCCTGCGGCGCAGCGGCCTGACCTTTGCGCCCGAAGCGGGTACGCAGAGACTGCGGGACGCGATCAATAAGAATATTACCGAAGACGAAATTCTTGAAACGGTCAACAAGGCCTTTTCCGCAGGGTGGACGGCGGTCAAGCTCTATTTCATGAACGGTTTGCCGACCGAGACCATCGAGGATGTGGAAGGTATCGCGGCGCTGGGACAGAAAATTGTGGACTGTTATTATCGCAATCCCAACAAGCCCAAGGGCAAGGCTGTCAATGTGACCATCAGCGTGGCCTGCTTTGTGCCCAAGCCCTTTACGCCCTTTCAGTGGGAGCCGCAGGACACCATGGAGCAGCTGGAGCTCAAGCAAAAGCATCTGCGTGGCTGCATCACGACCCGCAAGATCACGCTGCATTGGCATGAAGCGCAGACAAGCTTTCTCGAAGCCGTGTTCGCGCGCGGTGATCGTCGGCTGGGCGCGGTGATGGAAGAAGCCTTCCGCCGCGGCTGCAAGCGCGACGCCTGGTCGGAGCATTTCAATCTGCAGGTCTGGCTGGACGTGATGGCCGATCTGGGAATGGATCCTGCCTTTTACGCCAACCGCCGCCGTGATCTGGACGAGGTGCTGCCGTGGGATCATCTGGACTACGGCGTATCCAAGGCGTTTTTGATCAAGGAATACCAGAAGGCGCACGAGAGCGTGACCACCCCCAACTGCCGTCAGTCCTGCTCGGGCTGCGGTGCCGCCTGCTGGAAGAAGGGAGTGTGCGTTGATGAAAGACATTAGAATTCGCTTTCGCAAGCTCGGACGGGTCAAATACATTTCCCATCTTGATTTGACGCGCACCATGACGCGTGCCATCCGCCGCGCCGGACTGCCCATCTGGTATACCGAGGGCTTCAACAAGCATCCTTACCTGACCTTTTCGGCTCCCTTGTCACTCGGCTTTGAGGGTCTGGAGGAGAGCATGGACATCCGCCTTGTGGAGGATATGCCGATGGAGGAGCTGGTGGAGCGCCTCAACGTCGTGCTGCCGCAGGGGCTCGACGTCTATGCGGCGGGTGAACCCGTCATGAAGGCGGGAGAAATCGCGTTCGCGCACTATCGCATCACGCTCAAGGGCAACATATCACTGCTGCCCGCCTTTCTGGCACAGGACAGCATTACGAGCGAAAAACGCTCCAAAAAGGGTGTTATCAAGCCGCTGGATCTTAAACCTGCGCTTTCGGGAGCAGCCTGCACAAATACGCAGGAAGGGGTTGCCGAGATCGACGTGACGTTGCCCTGCAGCAGCACCGAAACCATCAATCCCATGCTGATCGCGGCGGCCTATCAGACCTATGTATCGGCGCAGACAGGTTCAGACGAGCCGATTTTCTGCGACGTACTGCGCCTGCAGCTGCTTGACAAGGAACACAAACCCTTTGCATGATAAAAACGAGAAACATAGCCTTTGCAGCAAAAAGGCTTCCCCTGGAGGGGAAGCTGTCACCGAAGGTGACTGATGAGGTGGAGAACACAAGATTTGGATGCTATCAGGATTCGCTGAAATAACACCTCATCCGAGCGGCTTTTGCCGCCCACCTTCCCCTCCGGGGAAGGCCTTGATAGCGTAAGGACTGTTACAAAATGGCGGGCGATGATCAATCGTCCGCCGTTTTGTAACAGTCCTCTTTTATATGGGCATCCATTTCATTGAATTTGCAATGGCGGGCCGTCCAGTTTAATCACCTGAGCGTTCATCACGGCGGCCTGTTCGGCAATATGGGTGACGAGCAGAATAGGCTTGTGCGCATAGACGGTGAGAATCTCCTGCGCGATTACCGGCCACAGCGCGGCCTCCAGACCAACAAAGGGCTCATCCATTATCAGAAAGTCGGCCTGAGCGGCCAGTGCTCGTGCAATGGCCACGCGCTGTTTCATACCGCCGCTGAGCTCTCGCGGAAACTGACGGTGGATGTCGGTCTCCAGACCGATACGCGTCAGCAGCTCGGCGGCCTGTGCGCGGGCTGCGGCTTTGTCGGCAAGGGGAGACACGAGTGCTACATTATTAAGGGCGGTTTCCCATTCCAGCAGACGACTTTCCTGAAAGACGACCGCGGCGCGCAGGCCTTCCAAGCCGGTAATCTGACCGGCGTGCGGCTGTTCCAGTCTGGCAAGCAGCCGCAGCAGGGTTGTCTTACCGCAGCCGGAGGGGCCGAACAGGCAGAGCACCCCCTCGTCGGGCAGCGACAAGCTGAAATCCGAGAGGATGGGGTGCGCCTCATCATAAGCAAAATTCACATGTTCCAAAGCGATAGCCAAACTGCTTCACCTACTCTTTAGTAACGGGATGGGAGGAAAATCGTTCGGTCAGTGCAATCAGCCCTTTTTCCAGAAGAATGCTGAGCACGACAACCGTAATCGTCCAGGCAAAGACCTCGGGTGTCTCCAGATAGATCTTAGCTTCCTGCAGCTGCCTGCCGATGGAAAAGGCAGGACGGCAGATGACCTCGGCAGAAATGCCTGCTTTCCACGCAAAGCCCAGACCTGATGTGCAGGCGGCCATAAAATAAGGCATGACCGAAGGAATCCGAATTTTCAACAGTGTTTTCAGAGGACTGAAATGAAAGACCTGTGCCATTTCGAGAAGCTTGGGATCGGTTTGGCGGATACCCTTCTCTATATTGGCCCAAATGAGCGGTATGACCATGGTAAAGGATATGAACGAGGGAACCTGCTCGGTTTTAATCCACACCAGCGCCAATATAATAAAAGAGGCAATGGGTGCTGCGCGTACAATGCGCAGCGGGGGGGTGAGCAGAAAATCCGCAATACGCAGCTGCGTGGTCAGCACGGCGGCGATGCAACCGATGACGACCGAAGCAGCAAAACCGATAAAAATGCGCAGCAACGTCAGCCCCGCCGCTTTCCAGAAAAGGGTGGTTCCCATCAGCCGCCACATTGTCACAGCAACCACAGAAGGCGCAGGAACCAAAAATTCCTGCGCCACCACCATGCTGATGATCTGCCAGACGGCCAGCCAGAATAGAGCGGCAAGCACGCCTGCAACCCACGTATGCTTATTGGGCGTTGTAATAGAACGCGTCATCCGGCAACGCTCCTCCGAGGGATTTGGGATTGGCGGCAAACAGCACGTCAAAGTATCCCTTGATTTGGTTCATCATAGCATTTCCGTCGATATAGGTCAAGCTGCAGCGGGGAATCGCTGTCTTTGCAAGCGCTGCTTTAGCGATAATGCCGTATTTTTCACACAGTGTCGCGGTCGTATCGATGTCTTTTGTCGCGGCCTCAATCGAGGTTTTGTATTCACTTAGGAAGGCCTTGATGGCATCGGGATGCTCGTCCGCAAAGGCCTTGCGCGCAATGACACAGCCCATCATCAGATCGCTTCCTTCGCCGGAAACGGCTGTCCACTCCTTATTGCATTCGAGCGCCACCCGCAGCGAGGCATCCTTAGCCAAAACCGTGGAGAGCAAAGGCTCGGGAACGAGAGCGACGGTTGCTTCTCCGGACACCAGCAGGGTTGCCAGTTCGTCGTTTTCGGTTTTAAAGACAATGTTGACATCTTTTTCAGGATTCAGGCCGTTTTTGGTCAGAAGATAGTCGAGAATGTACTCGGGGTTGGAACCCTGCCCGGTGGAATAGATGGTTTTGCCCTTGAGATCCTTCACAGAAGAAATGGTGTTGCCTCTTTCCACAATGTATAGCACACCAAGCGTGTTGACGGCGAGCATTTGTACGTTGCCTTTGGTCTTCTGGTAGAGCGTAGCCGCAAGATTGGTGGGAACGGCGGCAATATCCGCTTCGCCATTGGTGATCTTGGCTACGATGTCCTCCGGAGAGGTGACGGCGGTGAAGGCGTAGTTGTTGGCCGCCTGAGCGTTGGCGTTGGATTCCATCAGGTTGACCATGCCTACGCCGGTCGGTCCTTTGATGGCAAATACATTCATATCCGTTTTAACCGTAGCCGCGGTGGTACCGGTCACGGACGAATTGGACGCCGAAGAGGTCGTTGCGGTCGCACCACAGCCAGTCAACAGCAGTCCCGCTGCCAGAACGGCGGCAAGCGATGTCAGAGTCAGTTTCTTTTTCATCAGGGATTCCTCGTTTCTGTGTAAACTGATTTATTGTACAACGGCTCTAAGCCGATGCAAATCAAGAATGGTGATCTTACCGTTCTCCCGCCGGATGAGACCGGCCTCGGTCAAAACATCGAGGGAACGATAGAGACTGGAGCGCCCTACATTGAGTGCAGATGCCAACGCGACGATGCTGCGCGGCAGATTGACAGTTCCCTGCTCATCCGAATGTTCCAGCAGATAGAGCGCCAGACGACGGTCGGCGGCGCCGCCTGTAAACCCGGCAATACGCTGGTTCAAAAAGCGGATGCGCCCCGAGAGGAAACGAATATAATTTTCGGCAATGGCAAAATCCTGCTTCATCATGGCCGACAGCTGTTCCTGCGAGATAAACAGGATCCGGCAGGGCTCCAGCGCCCGGATCTCGGTGACGTATTCCTCCGAACTGCCGTAAAGTGCGGCCGCACCGAAGATGCCGCCTGCCTCCAGCTGATTCATCAGCACACGGCGTCCGTCCTCCTGCCGCAGGATCTCCACACGCCCCTTGAGTACAATGCCTAATGCTTGTCGGAAGGAGTGGGGGGAATAAATGACCGCGCCCTTATCAAAGGACAGGGGGGACAAGGCCAAGGCTCCGACAGGGGTAAATTGCGCAGGGGTCAGCCCCTGAAACAGGAAAGACTGCAGACAATGTTCGATATTCTGGGGATCTTCCATCCAAAGACTATGGGATACATTCATATCCTCACCTCAAAAAGTGTACCAAATGGGACACTTATAGTATATCATCCCACAGAGAATTTGCAAGTGGGCAAAGGGTTAAATTTGGCAATTGACATGCATGAGATTATGGTGAAGATGACGGGAGTGCCCTTGATGCATAAAAATAACGGCGCCGCATAAGCGACACCGTTCGTATGATTACGGACATAATAAGGAAAGGCTTCCCCCTGGGGGGGAGCTGTCGAGCAAAGTGAGATGGATGAGGGGGAATGTTCCATAGCTAAGCAACTGGCCAATGTCCACCTCATCCGCCCCTGCGGGGCACCTTCGACTCAAAGGGGAAGGCTAAGGTAGCGTTAAACAGCAATCAGCTGGTATACTTCTTTTTGCAGATACGTGCGGCGAAGAACGCGATAATGGCGGCTGCGAGATAGATTAATGCGTCGATCACAAGAAATAGCCATAAAGGTGCCGGATTCTCTGCAGACGAATAGCGAAAAACATTGACAACGATCTTGACGATCAGACCAAACACAAGCAAACCGCTGACGGCATAGAGAAATTTGTATAAGTTCGCCTTCTTCATACCCTTTATCCTCCATCACAGACAAGTATCCGAGCAATATTTTTAATATCATAATATTTTAATAGTATTTAATAGTATAGATATAGAAACACATAGACAGAGTTGACAGACAACAAAAAAAGCGATACAATAAACAGTATCGCAAAATGACATAAATACAATAAACCAATATTATCATATCACAAAATTTACGGTCTGTCAAGGGCTTTTTGAAGATTTCTTGACTGAATTTTCAAAAAGTTATTTGATGAAAAGTTATTGACGTCATTTTCGAAATGATTTCACTGAATTCGAAAGGGGAGACACAAGCATGGATGGTGAGTGGCTTCAAAAGCTTTGTCAGTCATCCCAAGTGCTGGCGATGAATGAGGTCGTCGCGTGCAACGCCTTTACCGACCGCTATGGTCTGACGCTGACACCCGAGCAGGCAACGGAGCTTGTTTCTACGCGTGCGTTGAGCTTGCAGCAAACGGGACGTGTGGAATTCGGCGGGGGGATTATTTCCGCAATTATTCGGGAGTTCTGCGACTCGCCCTATCTGAACCGGCAGAATTACGCTGAAATCGTCCATAATCTGATTGATTTGTTTTATACCTTTAAAAATGAAACGATGGATATCCTGAGCGACGAAGAACTGCTGCGTTTTATGCATCAGGCGTTTGACGGGTGTTGTCAAGGTTCTCTTGAGCTGCTGGCTGGTCGGGAGCTGGAAAGGCTGGCCAAAACGGTGCGGGCCGGCATGGACTGTGAGCCGGTATACGATGAGGAGGAAAACGAGAATGCCGATGGCGATTGAACGTGTGAGCAGTATCGACGCCAAAACCTTGAGCGGTGAGTTTTATTTCGCTACTCTGATGGAGGAGGCTCAACAAAAAGGGCTGTTGATCGATGAGGAAGTCGACAGACTGCAAATTGAGTGTATGCAGTTGTTGGAGTTCAAGATCCGACAGTTTACAGGTGGTCTGAGCTCGTCCATTCGCATGGAAGTGGCGAAAAATCTGCTGGAATCCAACGCCTATACGATCGGTCTGTATCTGAAATCTCTGCCTAACCCTGACATGGGGGTGCAGGCGCTCAAAACAGAGAACTTCACCGCGCTTTATCGTGCGGGAAGAAAAATGATTGATACCAAACTCCAAACGGCACGGTTTTATCACGCCAAGGTGCTGCGCAGTTTGCTCCATCCCTCCATCGAGGTCTATGAAGACACCATGATGGGCGGTATCCTCGGCTTCTTTAAGCTCTATGACCCGGATTTTGCCGCTCATGACATCCACATCACGGCCGATTATCCGCTTTGCTGTCCCGTCAGCGATGCGGCGGGTGTCGAGTTTATCATTCGCTATCTCGAGGCCGTAAGTTATGAAAATGCGATCTGCCGTTGTTTTTCGCCCGACGCCATCCATCACCTGCTCAGTGGGTTCGACGCGAACTATCGTCAGCAAGTTTTTAATGTGTGTGAACAAATTCTAACCTGTGCGGTTGGCTGTGTTCTGCTGAACACCGACTGCCGAAAGCTGACCATAACCGCGGCGCAGCGAGAGCAGCTCTATGTGAAGCTGAACGGTCTCACCCGTGAGCAGATAAATGCGCGCGTCGATCAGGCCGGTGAAGCGCTGATACATCAGCTGGGAGTATCCACCGATGGCGTTTGTGCCTATCTGCGCGATGCCATGTCGCGTATTTCCTCGGCAATCGCTGGGGCTGTGCGTACGGATACGCTTGGCACTGTATTCTATTAACCGTCCAGCGCACGAGAGCAGGCGCGTATGCTGGTTCAAATCACCCCCAAAATGGAGGATGCGGCTTACAGGAAGCTGCTGAGCGAAAAAGATATAACATAGTCGCATAGGGGAAGGCGCCGGATGTCGTATGACAGTCCGGCGCCTTCTTACAGCAGCTGATAAAACAGCCCATGTTGTGTACAATACCAGAGCAGCAGTCCATGACCGCGTTTGGGGATGCGCACCTGCAGGTTCCATTCGGGGTATTGCTTGATGATCTGGACACGGTCACCTGTGGCGAACGCGACAAAGGAGATACTATGCTCCTTGAGCATAGGGTGATCGGAAGTGATGAACCAGTCATCCTCCACGACTTCGACCGTCAGGCGGTCATCTCCATCGGCTTTTTGAGGAACCAAGGTTTCCAGCCGCCGACCGCAGCAGGAAACCTCCGCCTCGCCTGTGCTGACAACCAGGTTGCCGCAGGTGGGGCAGACAGTATATTTTGTTTTTTTCATGTTGCCTCCCACAAACTCGTTTTCAGGTAGTTCTCCCAACAAGATCTTTTCAATATCCACATTCAGAAGAGCGGATAGCTGCGGAAGCAGCGACACATCGGGGCAGCCCGAACCAGTTTCCCATTTGGAAACGGTTTTATTGCTGAGATGCAGGGTATCCGCTAGCTGCTTTTGTGTCAACCCCTTTTCCTTCCGCAGCCTGCAAATCAGACCGCCCACCTTTGCGCAATCCATGGTCATCCATCCTTTTCTGTTTGTTCCATGGTTATCATACAACAAGGGGGCAGAGGATGCAATCCACGATAGGTAGAGTTATTTGTTTTCAGATGCCTTCTCTTTTTTGCAGAAAAGCTCGCGGATACCGATATAGATCAAAAATGCACCGAAGATGCGGCGCAACAGGCTGACGTCGATGACCGCGGCGATGTAGGCGGCGAGGACGGAGGTGACGACGCCCGCCAGAATACACAGCAGCGCAGTTTTTTTGTCGATCATGCGGTTCTTGATGTGAGAAATCAGCGCGGGAGGCGCGCAGAACACAAAATACAGCAGGTTGATGCCCCCGGCGGTATACTGATCGACACCGGCAAAAGCGGTCAGATAGATAATCAACAGTGACCCACCGCCGATACCGAAGCCGCTGAGAATGCCGGTCGCCAGACCGACGATAAAGTTCAGTACAATTTTGATCACAGCAGCAGCACCGCCCGTATGCCGCCATAGATAATCAGCAGCCCCAGAATGCGGCGCAGCAGCGTCACCGATACTTTTCCAAAGACGCGCCCGGCAATCCATCCTCCCGCGAGCCCGCCAAGCAGCGTGGGCAATACGCCCCAGAAGTCAATGGCGCCCCGCAGAAAATTGACGACCAGCGACACGACCGATAGAGGCAGAATCACCGCCACGGACGTAGCAAAGGCACGGCGCTGTTCCATATGCAGCCATCTGGTGAAGAGGGGAACGAGAAACATGCCTCCGCCCGCACCAAAAAAACCATTGGCTGCGCCGGCCAGACCGCCGGTAATCAGTTGTTTGCCTTTTTCCTTCATCGTGATCCCTCCGTCGCAAGATGGTACTAGTCTTAGCGCTTTTATCCAAAAAATGCGACTCGTCATTCGAACAATGGGCATACCTTTTTCAGAAGACGGATTCATATTGTTAAAATATGGTAAATTGTAAAATCAAATTGAACATATAAAAGTCCACAGCGATGGATTGATCTGTTAGAATAAAGTTCTCACACAACACTCTGACAGAAGGAGCCCATCGCCATGGACAAAAGCTATTCTATCACAATTGAGCAAGAACGCAAG
>JAEZJA010000232.1 GCA_023415895.1 Bacillota bacterium | reverse complement strand
GTTCCACCTTTATCGGTAACTTCATAAAATGTTAGATAATTAAAGGTTGTGGTTTCTCCATTCGTATCTGTTGCTAATAAATCAAACTGAATGTCCTCTGCGTTTGAAGGTACTTTGATCTTTACTGTGGCGCTGTCACCGGGTTGCAGCGTTGTATCCAACAGATTGGCGCTCCAATTTGTTTTATCGGCTACAGAAATTGCAAGGGCTTTGATGGAAATATCGGTTGTGTTTTGTAGAGTAAAGCTTATCTCTTTGCCGTCCGATTGTGTAACATCGGAGGATGCATTTGCTTGTGTACCAGACGAACTGTTTACTTGTGAATTTTCTGCGCTTTCATCTCCGCAAGCCACGAACAAAAAGACGAAGCTGAGAGCCAAAACCAATGCTAATACTTTTTTCATCCTGAAACTCCTTCATACTATAGTGTCGAGTAATCTATTTAAAAACAGAATATGTACATTATAACAGAAATACATGGAACTATACGAAAGCTATCGTGAATTGTCGAAAAATAGGAGTGGAATGCATACCGAGAGGGTACTCCTATCCGCTTGACAGATAATTCAATTTTTCAAAACAAGACTATCATAAAACTCAATGAAGCTACTTTTTCATTCCATTAACGTGTTGTCCTACACTGCTCTACACATTCAAAACCATATTGCAGATAAAGAAGCAAATTATGCGATGTTTTCGTTACGATTGAGATATCAAAATTATCAAAATTGTTTGTATGCAAAGCAAGAACCCACATAAACGCAATGTTTATGTGGGTTCCTAGTAAGCAGTGCCCAGTCATTGTTTCAAAACATAATAATTCCATCTTGTTCAGATTTTCAGTGAAAGCTTCTAACCCAAGTCACCAAAGATCCATGATGTGTATTTTTTCGCACCGTTCCTAACATATAGTCTGTTACCGGACCGTTTTGTCTCATTTTTTCAAGAATTGCTTGCTGGAGTTCTTCCACAGACATATCTTCATATCGTTTGTTGGGATCTATGACGATTTTTCCAGGCTTTATTTCTTCCTGTACTGTTACGGGTTCCGACTTTTCAGATTTTTCTATAACTTCTGTGTTTTCCGACTTCTCGGGCTCTGCGACTACTTTTACAGATTCAGGCATTTTCTTTATTTCTACGGTTTTAATTGGTGCAAAACATTCACTGCAAAGCTCTGCAGGAATCCAGATTTCACCGAAGTTTGGCGGCACGAGTACCTGAATGCGACCACCTTTTACACATACTCGTTCTCCTGTCAGCGCACCTACATATTCTTCAGAATTTCCGCAGGCAAGGCTCATATTAACAGCGTTATCGCCATTGTTGACAGTAATAATGACAGACTTGCCGTCAAGGGTTCTTTCATACGCAAAATGAGTGGTATTCAGCTCCAAATCCTTGTAATCACCGTAACAAAGAGCAGGTGTATTCTGACGAATCTTACCAAGTGCGGCAATGAGCTTTGTGCAAGGATTTGTTCTCACTGAATCCTTGTAATCTTCAAAATTCAATGCAGGCCTCAAAGAGTCATCCGAGGAGCGTTCTTTTCTTCCTTCGATACCGAATTCAGAACCGTAATAGATTGACGGAATACCGGGTAAAGTATAGAGCATCACGTGAACGGGTACAAAATGGGCTTTGTTATTCAGTTTTGTATAAATGCGCTCTACATCGTGGTTATCCACGAAGGTGTAAAGCTTCAGACTGTTTCCAACCATATCGCTGACATATTTGATTGTATGGGCAATTTCAAAATAGTTATGGTCGTTATGGGCGGAATACAAGGCTTTGTGAAGCATATAGTTTGTTACTGAATGAAGTGTTCCGTCATTTGCCCAGCGTGAGTAATTACCGTGGATGACTTCACCCATAAGCCAAAAGTCCGGTTTAACTTCATTTGCCACATTACGAAGTGCCTTCATATAATTGAAATCCATAACATCTGCAGCATCAAGACGGATTCCGTCGATATCAAACTCCCTTACCCAAAAACGAATCACATCACAAATATAGTCTCTGACTTCAGGATTGTGCTGGTTCAATTTTGCAAGAAGGTCAAAGCCACCCCAGTTTTCATAAGAGAAACCGTCGCCAAAGGAGTTGTTTCCCCGGAAATCCACATTACAGTACCAGTCTTTGAATCGGGAATTTTCCCTATTGTGTTTAATATCCTGAAAAGCAAAGAAATCACGACCGGTATGATTAAATACGCCGTCTAAAATCACTCGGACTCCCTGTTTGTGACAGACTGACACAAAATTCGTTAGATCTTGGTTTGTACCAAGTCTGCTGTCTAATTTTTTATAATCCGTTGTTTCATAACCGTGTCCTACGGATTCAAAAAGCGGCCCAATGTATATTGCATTACAGCCAATTTCTCTGATATGAGAAATCCAGGGCAACAGCGTATTCAGCCGGTGTACAGGCGCTCCGTAAGGATTTTGTTTTGGAGCTCCTGTCAGCCCTAACGGATAAATGTGATAAAATACAGCTTCATCATACCACGCCATACTTTTTTCTCCTGGTTTCGCAGCAAACTATCTGTTTGATTTTATGAGATTGTCATTAAACTGTTTCTGCTCGAGTAATTCAAGTATATCGTACTAATTATACTACTGAGATATGAGTTATTCAACAGTGCGACAAGTGTTACCCAACAACGCTGAAACTTTTCCTTTGACAATGAAACTTATTCAAAGAGATGACATGCTGAAAGTATTCTGCTATGTGCATTTTTAAAAAAAGAAAAGAAACACCCTTTGTCTAGTAGACAAAGGGTGTTTCTTTTCTGGTGCGAGCAACGGGACTTGAACCCGTACGTCATGCAACACACGCCCCTCAAACG
>JAEZJA010000146.1 GCA_023415895.1 Bacillota bacterium | reverse complement strand
GTCTGGCGCTTGGCAGCACCGCCAAATTCCCGAAATGGGCATCGGCCTTTAAGTATCCGCCCGAGGAAAAGCAGACGACGCTGCTCAATGTGGAAATCAACGTGGGGCGGACCGGAGTACTAACGCCGACCGGTGTCTTTGCGCCTGTTACGCTGGCCGGTACTACTGTCAGCCGCGCAACACTGCACAACGAGGATTTTATTCGTGAAAAGGGGCTTTGCATCGGTGATACCGTTGTACTGCGCAAGGCCGGTGACATCATCCCCGAGGTGGTGAGGGTGGTGGAGCATGCACCCGATGCCGTACCCTTTGAAATGCCCCCTATCTGCCCGTCCTGCGCATCGGAAGTCGTGAGGGAACCGGGGGAGGCTGCTCTGCGTTGCGATAATCCCGAATGCCCGGCACAGCGTATGCGCAATTTGATCCATTTTGCGTCACGCGATGCGATGGATATTGAAGGTTTGGGGCCGGCGGTCGTGGAACTGCTGTCCGAAAGCAACCTGGTGTCCAACGCCTATGAGCTTTATCGTCTGACAAGAGATGACCTTGTCGGGCTCGAGCGAATGGGCGAAAAATCGGCGGATAACCTGCTGGCAGCCATTGAGAAGTCCAAGCAAAACGATTTGTTCCGCGTGATTTTTGCCCTGGGTATCCGCCATATCGGGCAAAAGGCTGCCAAGCTACTTGCCGCTCATTTTGAAACGATGGGTGCACTGATGAATGCGTCGGAGGACGACATAGCCGTCATCGAGGGCTTCGGCGGCATTATGGCGCAAAGCGTTGCGTATTTCTTCTCGCTGCCTCAGTCGCGCCATTTTGTGGAGCAGCTGCGCCGCGAGGGTGTCAATATGCAGGCGCATACCCAGCGTGTGGATAGCCGCTTTATGGGTATGACCTTTGTGCTGACGGGTACTTTGCCTACGCTCAAGCGGGATGAGGCCTCGGCGCTGATCGAGCAGTACGGCGGCAAAACGGCGGGCAGCGTTTCCAAAAAGACGAGCATCGTGCTGGCGGGCGAGGATGCCGGAAGTAAGCTCGTCAAAGCGCAGCAGCTCGGTATCCGCATCGTGGATGAACAGGAATTTCTGGAACTGCTCAAATAATAAAGATGAACAATGGGTAATAGCCAGCGAAACAACACCACCCAAGGCCCCTTAAGTCGGGGAGCTTTGGGTGGTGTTAAAGTTATGAGCGTATTCTTTGTCGGGAGGAATGGATTTGCGGGTGTCTATACGCCCCGGAATCCTCTCCCGATAATTTCACTGCTTGTCGTAATAATCACAAAAGCGGAGGGATCAAGTTCGCGAATTTTCTTTTGTAGCTTGATACCCTCGATTCGTTTGCAAACCGTATGTAACACTGTTTTGTTGTCCTTTGTATAGGCTCCCGTCGCGCTGACCAAGGTTGCGCCATGATGCATTTGCGTTATAATATATTGCGATATGTCCTCGGCATGAGATGTAATGATGAGAAAGTATTTGCAGCTGTTCATGTTTTCAATGACCGTATCCACCAAAAACGCTTTCATGAATAGGCCGAGAATGGAGAACAGACCGATTTCAATGCCAAAAAGGAAAATCGAACTGAAAGCAATCAAAGAATCAACACAAAGCAACGCTTTCCCGATATCCAACGATGTGTGTTTTTTCAATATCAGGGCAATAATATCGGTTCCGCCCGAGGAAGCGCCGCAATGAAACATCAGAGCGGAACCGGCGGATGTTAACAGGATGGCATAGATCAATTCCAAAAACGGCTGATTTGTCAGCGGCTGTGACAACGGGAAAAGGAACTCAAATACCTGCGTCAGTCCGGAAAACAGCAGGCTGCAATACACGGTCAGCACACCGGTATCCTTTCCCAATATCAAAAAACCCACTATCAGCACAAGGATGTTGATAATCACAATCCAGTTGGCCGGAGTAACGGGCGTCACCTTGCCGAGAAGTGTGGACATGCCGGTGACACCGCCGGTCGAGAAGCCGTTGGGAATTTTAAAAAAGTACACGCCGCAGGTCAGAAGCACAACGCCGATCGTCAGAGTGAGGAACTTTTTAACATTGTCCATACGTTTCTACCTTCCAGCACCGTTTAAAAATCTGTCCGTTCTGGCTTATTTCTCGGTCTGCACGTTGAGAGCAATAATACGGTTGTTGCTGTTGCTTTCGTCGAAGGTGATTTGTCCCATGCAAACCGGACAGGTTTCCTTAAAACGAGAGCCGACCGGCTTGATGGCCAGCTCCATTCCCTTGCGGCTGGCAATACAGGCGCGCTGATGACCCGAAACAACCTCCGCATGCCCGCATTCGCACGGCATGACGGTGATGGGTTTCAACCGCTCCCGGGTGCGCATTGCGCGGCATAAGCGAGGGCAGTAAAGCAACTCATTGGCCGTTGTTCTTCCTGCGGGAGAGATATAGTAATCGCTGACAATATCCAGCGAGCATTTTCCGGTGAGCATATAATAACAGGTGGACGGACTGAGTGTCACGACCGCTTGAATTTTTCCTCTGACAATACTCATAGCTGCAATTCAGGCCTTCCAATGATAAAGTTGTTGCGCCTAAAAAATTACGGAGCGTGTGGTGCTGCGTGCAGGGGGATGATGCGCACAGGCTTTCCGCTGCGGATGCATTCGGCAATCCCGTGCATGGTGCCGCGGGAGGAACCGTCCCAGAAGGCCAGTACCTCGTCCGCGTAACGGATGATCTCCAGATTGCGCATCAAAGGCGCACGGCGTCCATAGCGGGAATAATCGGGCAGGAACAGCCGCATGGGCAGCGAGAGAGCCGCAGCCGCCTTTTCGGCCGCGCAATCGATCCCTTCGGCACCTCCCGAAACGATCTCGGTCGCATTGGGCGGAATATAGGACATCACAACCGGGGACAGATCACCGGATAGGCGCCGGGTTCCGATAATCGCCACTTTCATACACAGCGCTCCCCATTCCTTATGATAAAACTATATGATAAAACTATGATGAAACCTCCGTGCGCTGTCATCCATTTTTATTGTATGGTGCCGCCGCCGAGAACCAAATCGCCATCAAAAAACACGACCGCTTGTCCAGGGGTGACCGAACGCTGCGGGGTGTCGAATACGACCCGGACGGTCTCATTCTCCTGTGGAATGAGAAGGGCGTCCACCGCAGGCGCCTGATAGCGTATTTTTGCTTTCACCCGCAAAGGTTGTGTGGGCGCATCCATTGAAATATAGTTGAGCTGGCCTGCGGTCAGCTCGGAGGCATACTGGCGGCCTTCCTCACCCAGCACGACCGTGTTGGTCTGGGCATCAATGTGCACGACGTATACCGGTTTTCCTGCAGCGATACCCAGTCCCTTGCGTTGCCCGATCGTATACCGCGCGATGCCCTGATGGCGGCCGAGAATGTTGCCGTTCTCATCCACAAAATTGCCGGGCAGAAGGGGAGAACCTGTATAGTTTTCTATGAACTCGGCGTGCTTACCGTTGGGAACAAAGCAAATTTCCATGCTGTCGCTTTTAGAGGCCACTGGCAAATGATGTTCACGTGCCAAGGCACGCACCTCGTCCTTGCTCATACCCGTAATGGGAAAAAGGGTATGCGCCAGCTGGAACTGAGACAAGCCGTAAAGAACATAACTCTGATCCTTAGGCGAGTCGGTGCGGTAAAGCAAATACCGTCCGCGCTGCGGGTCATAGGCGGTTTTGGCGTAATGCCCGGTGGCGATGGCATCCGCACCGTTTTCAAGCGCTGCATCGAGCAGAGCCCCGAACTTGATCGTCCGGTTGCATACCACACAGGGGTTAGGTGTGCGGCCCGCACAGTATTCCGAAGTGAAGGGCTGGATTACACAGCGGTTGAACCGATCGGTAAAATCCAATACCCGGTGCTCAATACCCAAAACCTCGCAAACGGCGCGGGCATCCTCAATATCCTGTTGTGTTCCGGTTTCGCGCAGCTTCAGAG
>JAEZJA010000185.1 GCA_023415895.1 Bacillota bacterium | reverse complement strand
AAGATGACCGGTACGATGGCGGCACTGACCAAATTGACCGCCGACGATATCACGGTGACAGGCGATTACAGCAAGATCAAGGATGCAGGCTCATATCCGATTAATCTTGATGCTTCGGTCAAAAACGACGAGGTCAAAAGCATTTATGTGGTGCCATCCAGTGTGACGATCATGTGCGATTATCCGCAGACGATCAGCATGCCGGTTGAGACCGATATGACCGGTATTCAGGTGCAGGATTCGCAAACTACGCAGCTGGGTACCCCTGTCGTGTCCTCGGCAGGCATCTCCAACAACACTGTCACGATCAGCGGCCCCAAAGCCGAGATCAGCCAAATTGCAAAGATTATCGCCAAGGTGACCAAACCCAGAACCATTTCCGAAGTAACGACCTTTGCCGGAACTTTGACTGCTTTGGACAAGGACGGCCAGACAGTGAATATTTCCCATTGTACCGTTGAAGGCGCGACGGACAATACCGTCAGCATTACGGTTCCGGTACTCATTCATCGTCAAATCAATTTCACCTATACACTCAAGAATCTTCCGTCTTCCTATTCGCAGCAAATTGATTTTGTGAACGTATCGCCTCAGTCGGTTGTACTGATTGGCACACCAGAGGTACTGGATTCCTATGCTGCGGGCATTCAGAATCTGGGAACCTTTGATTTCAACACCATTGATCTGAGTAAAATGTCTCAGGACATCCCTCTGAACATTCCGACTGGTATGACCGTGCTTGACGGAACCAAAACCGTGAAAGTGTCCTTTAACAGTGCCGGTATGGCATCCAAAACGCTTGATCTGACCGTTTCTCAGGCCAATTCTCAGGCTGTCAATGTCCCCACCGGGAGCACAGCGAGTGTAACGACGCAAAAGATATCCAATATCACGCTGGTGGGCAACAAGGCTTCTATTGATATGATTACGCAAGACAATTTGTTTGTCATTGTCGACCTTCAAGGGGCGAAAGTGACAGGAGCTGTGGAGAAGGCTGTGACGATCAGTGTGAACGGGTATACGGATGTGTGGGTGTATTACGGCAGCAGCGGCTATAAGGCCTATGTTAAAATCGAATAGCACAGCGATGATTTGATCAGCCGGTCGGAAGCCTTAGCGAAGGTTTTCGGCCGGCTTCTTACGTATAGGGATTTGTAACAAGAATACGGATTATGCGGATGCACAAACGGATAAATGGGGGCATTGCGCGAATTCTTGTTGAAGTCTGGGAGGAATAATGGTATTATTGAGATTAAGTATTTTAAAAGAAGGAGGGGATCCCCATGAGCATCAAGCGCTGGGTCATGCCGGCACCCGATAAGGATACCGCGGCACAACTGGCGGAGGAATGCGAAATTCATCCCTTCCTCGCACTGATGCTGGTGACGCGCGGTATTACCGATGCGCAGAGCGCTGCCGACTTTCTCATTGGTACGGAAATATCCGACGATCCCTTTGCCTTTGCCGATATGGACGTGGCGGTCAACCGCATTCAGCGCGCGCTCGACCTGCATGAACAAATGGCCGTCTATGGCGATTATGATGCGGATGGCATTACCGCTACCGTTTTGTTGTATACCTATCTTCGCGAAAAAGGCGGGGATGTGAGTTATTATCTGCCCGACCGTGAGAAAGAGGGCTACGGGCTGCATATAGAAAGTATCGATACGCTGCATCAGCAGGGCGTGCGTCTGATCATTACGGTGGACAACGGCGTAGCCGCCGTGGCGGAGATCGACCACGCGAACGCGCTTGGCATGGATGTGGTGGTCACCGATCATCACCAGCCTCCGGCCGTGCTGCCTCGCGCGCTTGCCGTTGTCAATCCTCATCGCGCCGATTGCGGCAGTCAGTTCAAGGACTATGCCGGTGTGGGTGTGGCGTTCAAGCTTGCCTGTGCCTTGGAAGGCGACACCGATACGGTACTCGACCAGGTCGGCGATCTGGTGACCATCGGTACAATCGGCGATGTGATGCCGCTCCGAGGAGAAAACCGCGCGCTTGTCCGTCAGGGACTCAGACTGCTGAATGACAGCCAGCGGCCGGGCGTACGGCAGCTCCGAAAGGTGGCGGGTGTGGAATCCCGCATTCTGACCTCGGTCACAACGGCCTTTTCGCTTGTTCCGCGCATCAATGCTGCCGGACGCATGGATTCGCCAGACGTGGCGGCGCGTTTGCTGCTGACAACGCAGGATGTCGTTGCCCAAACGCTGGCCGGTCAGATTCAGGAATGCAACGTCGCGCGGCAGAAGGCTGAAGGAGCTATTCTTGAGGAAATTCTAAGCCGTTTGCAGGAGCAGCCCGAAGCGTTGGCACAGCGGGTGTTGGTGATTGATGGGGAGGACTGGCATGCCGGCGTGATCGGCATTCTGGCATCTCGATTGGTCGATCGGTACGGCAAGCCCTGTATTCTGATTTCCCGCAGCGGCAGCGAAGCCAAAGGCTCGGGCCGCAGTATCAAAGGCTTTTCTCTTTATGAAGCTGTCAGTGCCTGCAGTTCGTTTCTTACCCATTTCGGCGGTCACGAGATGGCTGCGGGTGTGAGCTTAACAGCCGAAAATATTCCGTTGTTCCGTGCGGCTATTAACGATTTTGCCGCGCAGCAATATCCGGTGATGCCCGTCCCGGAATTGGTCGTGGATTTTAAGCTGCGTCCGTCTCAGGTCGATGTGGAGAAACTCAGCCTTTTGTCAGCACTGGAGCCGTTCGGCACCGATAATCCCTCGCCGGTATTTGGTCTGTTCCACATGCGGCTGGATAATATCATGCCGATGGGGCAGGGTAAGCATTTGCGGCTGTCGGTTTCACGGGATGAGGTCAGCCTGTCGGTCGTGCGGTTCAATACCACAATCGAGGCGTTTCCCTATGAATGTGGTCAGATTGTGAATCTCATTGTTTCGCTCGAACGAAACGAATACCGCGGCGTGGTGACCCCTTCCGTTTTGCTCAAGGATATCCGCAGCGCGGATGTGCAGCAGGATGAGCTGATAAGGGCAGGGCAGGATTTTGATATGGTGATGCGTGGACAGCCACTGACTCCTGAACAAGCTGCCGCTTGGTGCCCCGGTCGTGCACAGCTCGAGCAGACCTACCGCTTTCTGCGCGGGCGCAAGGGCTGGCGGGGACCTTTGGAACAATTGCGTTACTTCATACATGAGACGATATCCTATCAACAGCTCCGGATTTGTTTGGAAGTTTTGCGTCAAGCCGGACTGGTTTCTATTAAAGACGGCGGCATGGAGCTGTGCGTGACTGTTCTTCCCGTGACGGAAAAGACAGACCTGACCCACACCCCTTTGTGGAACTATTTTGAGTTGCAGCAACAGAAATGAGTGTTAGTCGTTGGATGACATGAAAGATAAGACCAGATTGGTTAATGAATTGAAGGATTTGATGGTCAAGAGCGGCAAGCCATACAATATGGCTGCCGTGGATCTGGCAATCCGCACTGCCTGTGAGGCGCACAATGGACAATTGCGCTCTTCAGGAGAGGAATTCGTGTGCCATCCGCTCCAGGTCGCCACCATTCTGGTTGAGCTCGGCATGGACAGTGAGACTGTCGTTGCCTCGATTCTGCACGATGTTGTGGAAGACACGCCGATGGAGCTTGCAGATATCAACCGCTTGTTTGGAAGTGAGATTGCGGCGTTGGTTGACGGCGTCACCAAGCTCAATAAACTGCCCTTCACGACCAAAGAGGAGGAGCAGGCTGAAAATGTGCGCAAGATGCTGCTCGCCATGGCACAGGATATCCGGGTCATCATTATCAAGCTGGCCGACCGGCTGCACAATATGCGCACCATACGCTTTGTCAGTGAGCAAAAGCGGCGGGATAAAGCCAAGGAAACCATGGATATCTATGCGCCGCTGGCCCACCGGCTTGGTATTCGCGCGGTCAAGGAAGAGCTGGAGGATCTCTCTCTTCGCATTCTGGATCCCATCGCGTATAAGGAGATTGAGGACGCGCTGGCTCTTCGAGAAAGTGAGCGCATGGCCTTTCTGGACAACATCAAGCAGCGTATCACCGAAAAGCTCAACAGCATCCCGATTGAGTGCTTTGTTTCGGGACGTATCAAGAGCATTACGGGCATTTACCGAAAAATGTATATGCAGGGCAAATCCTTTGATGAAATCTATGATATTTACGCGGTGCGGGTGATCGTGGATACGGTCAACGATTGCTACAATGTGCTCGGGCTGGTTCACGATATGTTTCGCCCGCTGCCCAACCGCTTCAAGGACTATATTTCCACGCCCAAAGCCAATATGTATCAGTCGCTTCATACGACGGTCATCAGCAAAGAAAAAATCCCCTTCGAAGTGCAGATACGCAGCTGGGAGATGCATTACACCGCCGAATACGGTATCGCCGCCCATTGGAAGTATAAGCTGGGCATTCAGCGCAAGGATAAGCTGGAGGAACGTCTTGCGTGGGTGAGACAGTTTATCGAAAATCAGAAGGACGTGGACGATGCCGAGGATATTGTGCGCACCATCAAGACCGATCTTTCCTCGGATGACGTGTTTGTTTTTACCCCCAAAGGCGACGTCATTACGCTGCCTGTGGGCGCAACCGTGATTGACTTTGCCTATGCCATCCATTCGGCAGTCGGCAACCGCATGGTGGGTGCCAAGGTGGACGGGCGCATCGTCCCCATTGACTACACGGTCAAAACAGGCGAAATCATTGAGATACTGACAACCTCGGCACAAAGGCGAGGCCCCAGCCGTGACTGGCTCAATATTGTTAAAACAGGCGAGGCCCGCAACAAGATTCGCACCTGGTTCAAAAAGGAATGCCGCGATGAGAATATTGAGCAGGGGCGTACCGTACTGGAGCGCGAGCTGACTCGCAACGGTATCCGTATGCCTGATGCTCAAATGAAGGAATTTCTGCTGATGCAGAGTAAAAAGCAGCACTGCGAGACGGTAGAGGATTTCTTGGCTTCCATCGGCTACGGCGGAATCATCCTGTCGCATATCATGGCACGCATGAAGGAGGATTACCTCCGTCTTGTCAAAACAGACAATGAACCAGTTGAAATCCCGCCCACCGTGAATCGCTCCAATCATCACAACGGCGGCGTGATCATTGACAACATGGACAATTGTCTGGTCAAATTCGCCCGCTGCTGCAATCCTGTGCCGGGCGACGATATCATCGGCTTTATTACGCGCGGTTACGGCGTTTCCATCCATAAGCGCGATTGCACCAATGTGCCTAAGGAATTGACACAGGCGGCTGAGCCCGAGCGTTGGGTGAGGGTCAGTTGGGAGAAGGGCGTCGGAAACGAATTCAAAGCCACACTGTCCGTCGAAGCGCACAATCGTCATGCGCTGCTGGCGGATGTCACGACGCAGTTGGCCTCCATGCATGTGATGATTCATGCGATCAGCGCACGCGAGCCGACCGACGGTTCGGTCATGATGAGTGTAACCGTCGGTGTCAGCTCTCTGGAACAGCTGCAATCGGTGATGGCACGTCTGGCGAAAATTTCGGGCATCTTCAGCGTGACGCGCAGCACACAGGGTGGATAAACGCCTGTAAAGGAGGCAGCGACGTGAGAGCGGTCTTTCAGAGAGTCAAGTCCGCATTCGTGGAAGCGGACGGCATTCGTGCAGGGGAAATCGGTGAAGGAGCCGTGCTTTTTCTCGGTATCGAGCCACAGGACGGCATAGCGCAGGTAGAAAAGATGGCGGCCAAGGTCGCCGAGCTGCGGGTATTTACCGATGAGCAAAACAAAATGAATCGTTCCGTCGTGGATGTCGGCGGCGGAGTATTGATTATTCCGAACTTTACGCTGTGCGCCAGCTGCGTGCATGGCCGCCGTCCCGATTTTATGGGAGCGGCTCGTCCCGAACTGGCGAGGCCTCTATTCGATGCCTTTGTACAGGCTGCCGGAAGAATGGGGATTCCACTCGTACAGTCGGGTGTGTTTGGAGCGGATATGCGGGTGATGGTCGAGAATGACGGTCCCGTTACACTCCTTCTGAACACGGCGGACTGGAAATGCTGATTGTTACGGAATGAGGGAGAATGTTTATGCCCAAGGTTTCCTATCGTTGTCTGCCGGTTGGTCTGATGCCGACCAATTGTTATCTGTTGTACGATGAGCATCAATGTGGCGTAGTGGTGGATCCTGGCGACGATGCGCCGCGTATATTGGATGCCATATGGCAGCTGCATCTGCACATAACGCATATTCTGCTGACGCACGCGCATTTTGATCATATGCTGGCCGTGAGAGAAATAGCACAGGCAACGGGCGCGGATTTGCTGGTGCCGTTGGACGATGAACCCGCTCTGGCGGACAGCAAGCTCAGCCTGGTGCATAAGAAAAGCACGCTGGTAAGCCATCCTCTCAAGGCTGACCGTCTGCTGTCGGACGGCGATACGGTGGAGGCGGGAGAGCTGGTCATTCATGTGCTGCATACCCCCGGTCACACAAGGGGAAGCAGCTGTTATCAGTGCGAAAACCTCCTCCTGACGGGGGATACCCTCTTCCACGGTTGTGTGGGACGCACCGATTTTCCGGGTGGCAGCATGCGCGCCATGGCGGCCTCCATGTCGCGATTATCACAGCTGAAGGACGACTACACCGTCCTGCCCGGGCATGAAACGCTGACTACGCTAAGCCAGGAGAAGCGCTACAACCCCTATATGGTGCAGCCGGATAGAGACGACGATGTTTAGAGCCGCATGATGCGAACTTACGGAATTCTTTTATTATATATCCAAATCCAATCGCTCTCCCTCCCTCAGTCAGAGGGAGCCTGGGAGTGATCATACTTTGTATGCTTATGTATTCTGTTATCGGCTATGTTTGCCAGTAAGGATGGTTCTCGTTGATTCTGTGTTTACGCGGTCATTCCTTCCGCTATGAAATGGAAAATATCTGCCGTCTCTTTTTGCCCCAGGAAAAGATCATGGTCGTCAGTGAGTTACCTCAGCCTGCCGATGGGGTTGTGGCCTTGACCGACGTTTACCATACACAAGCCGGAACGAGGCTGAGTGCCAAACTGATGCTCAATGATTGGCAGGATTCTGCTGAAGAAACACTGCTGGGCGATGCCAATAGGGAGGACTTTCAAAAGGACTGCGAACGGCGGCTGGCCGTATTGCTGTACACACTTTTTGTGAAGCTGTTTGGAATTTCCATGCCTTGGGGTGCTGTCACAGGCGTTCGACCGGTTAAGCTTATGCGGCGTATGAGCGAGCAGCTGGGGGAGCCGGCTGCGGTCGAATGGTTTGAAAAGGAGCTGTTGGTCACCCCCGAAAAAGCTGCTCTTTGTCAGCGCACATTGCAGACGGAGAATGCGCTGTTATCCTTGTCCCGTCCCGATTCCTTCAGCCTGTATTTGTCCATTCCGTTTTGTCCCACGCGCTGTGACTATTGCTCCTTCGTATCGCATACAGTGGAGCGTGCGGCTAAGCTCATACCGGCCTATGTGGACAACCTTTGCCGGGAGATCGTGCTGACCGGACAGATTGTCAAGCAGCTCGGGCTGAGGCTGGAGACTGTTTATATGGGCGGGGGCACGCCCACGACGCTGTCTGCCCCTCAGCTGACGGCTATCTTCCAAGCAGTGGAACAAAGCTTTGATTTATCCCATCTTCGTGAATATACGGTGGAGGCGGGACGACCGGACACGGTGACTCGTGATAAGATGATGGCCATTCGATCGGCCGGTATTTCCCGGGTAAGCATCAATCCCCAGACGTTGAGTGACGAAGTGCTGCATACCATCGGTCGCCGCCATACCGCGCGACAGTTTTATGACGCTTTTGAACTGGCGCGTCAATGCGGCTTGAACAACATCAATACCGACCTGATTGCCGGCCTGCCGGGCGACGACGCCGAGAGCTTCGAGCGCACCTTGGACGGAATAATTGATTTGTCGCCGGAAAACATAACCGTGCATACGCTGTGTATGAAGCGGGCCTCCAATCTGGTTGTGCATCATCGTGAGGAGTATGACGGCGGGGTACAGACAGCGCGTATGGTGGAATGCAGTATCCGCCGTCTCACCGAGCAGGGCTACCATCCTTATTATCTTTATCGGCAGAGCCGCGCCGTGGGCAACACCGAAAATATCGGCTGGTCAAAACCAGGTATGGACGGGTTATACAACGTCTATATCATGGATGAAACGCATACAATCCTTGCATGCGGTGCCGGTGCGGTGACCAAGCTCAAGCAACCCGGCGGCGAGCGTATTGAGCGTCTATTCAACTACAAGTTCCCCTATGAATACAATAGCCGCTTTGCGGATATTGAAGAAAGAAAGAGGCAGGTGGCCAGCATTTATGACATCTTATTACAGAAGGATTCTCAAGCAAAGTGAGATTAATGATCGTGCACGTACGGATCCTCATGCTCTAATTGAAGAGGAACAACAGCGGTATGTCGACGAAGTCAATAACCTGGCGGAGCTGCTGGCGGAAAACGCCGAAGGGCATTGTCTTGCTATGCTGTCTGGCCCGTCGTCCGCAGGTAAAACAACCACCGCCAATAAAATACGCCTACGACTGCAGGAGCTCGGTGTGGAGGCTTATACCATTTCCATGGACGATTTCTACAGGGGAAGAGAACAGGCACCCCGTCTGCCCGACGGCAGCTTTGATTATGAAACGCTGGAAGCGCTGCGGTTGGATAAGCTGGAACAGTGCATGCAGGAGTTGCTCAAAGACGGTTGTACGGATCTGCCTATTTTTGACTTCGTTACCGGCAGCCCCAAGCCGGAAATGACCGAGTTGCGCATTGCACGCAATGCCGTTGTCATATTTGAGGGAATTCATGCGATTAATCCGTATTTTGAACGGCATCTGCCTTCCGAATCGCTGTTCAAGATTTTTATTAATGCGGTCACGCCCATTTACGATCAAGACGTTAAGAAGGTGGCGCGCCGGGAAATCCGTCTGACAAGACGGTTGCTGCGCGATGAACGGTTCCGCAACAGCTCGGTCGAGAATACACTGTCTATGTGGCAGCAGGTCGTGCATGGCGAGAACACCTATATGTTTCCCTATGTGGACACGGCGAACTATCTGATTGATACGACGCACGCCTATGAGCCGTGTATCTTTGCGCCGCTGCTGCTGCCTTCACTCAAGGCGGTGGACGATGGAGACCCGCACGTGGAGAGTGCCCGCCGTCTGGCGAAAGCCATTGAAGGGTTCGAGCCTCTGCCGGTGGACTATATGCCCAAGGATTCGCTGCTTCGTGAGTTTGTGGGTGGCGGAATCTATTGAAGTTCGTTCACAGATGAGGTATACTATGCCTAGGCCATGGTGAATTTTACCACAAAATCGATTCGACAGATAAGGGGGAATTGCTATGACAAGCTTTGAAGATGTGATGTCAAAAGCCAAGAGCGTTGCCGAAACGGCGGGAAAGAAAACAGCGGATATGATTGATGTCGCCAGACTGAAGATGCAGGCGGCGGAGATCGAAAAGGATATCGCTTCGATGCTGGAGGGACTGGGTCGGCTGGTTTATGATTCACGCAACTCGCAGGAGGACATTTCTGCTGTGATTGAAAGCTTTGAGACCAAGCTGGATGAACGGTTTGCCGAACTGGCCAGCGTGCGGGCGAAGATTGACGAATTCCGCAACAAGGTCCGCTGCAAAAGCTGCGCAACACCCAATCCCGAGGATGCCTGCTACTGCAAGAAATGCGGCGGCAAGCTCTGATAACGTACTATAAAAATCTACGATGGCAAACAGAGCGGTGCGGATTTGTGCCGCCCTGTTTGTTATGCCATACAATTGATTGTATCGCAACGCATTGTAGGGCAACGCATTGTATGATAACGTGTTACGAGGTGACGGTATATGATTCCAATGGAACAATATGAGCGCAGTGCCGCGTATCTCAGACAGACGCTGCCCTTTATACCCGATACGGCGGTCGTGTTGGGCTCGGGTCTCGGCGGGCTGGCCAAAGAGGTTGAGCAGGCGGTCAGCATTGCTTATGCGGACATTCCCGGCTTTCCGCGCTCCACGGTCGCCTCTCATGCGGGCGTGCTGATGTGCGGATTGCTGCAGGGCAAGCGTGTGTTGCTGCTGTGCGGGCGTTTCCACTACTATGAAGGGTATTCGCCCGAAACGGTCACCTTTTATGTGCGTGTGCTGAAACTGCTGGGTATTAAAACGCTGGTGCTGACCAATGCTGCAGGTGGGGTGAATGAAACCTTCCATGTGGGCGATCTGATGCTGATTACCGATCACATCAAGCTATTTTCGGTCAGCCCCGTCCGGGGCGAAGAGCAACCGGCGTTTGGCCAGCGCTTTTTTGATCTGACGAAAGCCTACTCGCCCCGCCTGCGTAAACAGGCCTTAGAGGTTGCAAAGCAGCTTGGTATGGGGCTGAAGCAGGGTGTCTACTTTTTTATGCCCGGGCCGGAATTTGAAACGCCGGCTGAAATCCGAGCCATCCGTCTGCTGGGCGGAGACGCGGTGGGCATGTCCACGGTGATGGAAGCCGTCAGTGCAGCGCAGTGCGGCATCGAGGTGTTGGGGCTGTCCTGCATCACCAACATGGCGGCGGGCGTGCTGCCCGACCGGGCGATCAGCGACGACGAGGTTACTGCCAATGCGTCGCTTGTATCCGGGCAGTTCAGCACACTAATGAAGGCAATTCTAGCCAAGCTCTGAAGGAGGCGATGGGCATGCTGTTTCAGGGAATTACCCTTTTGCGCGCGGACGGAACCTGTCTGACCGATATGTCGGTGGGCGTTCGGGGCAAAACCATTGCCTATGTCGGTCGGGACATTCCGACAGGGGAGTGGGGCGAGGTTGTCGACGGAAAAAACCGGGTGCTGATGCCTGGGTTGGTTAATGCCCATACCCATGTGGCGATGACGCTTATGCGGGGTTACGGGGACGATATGCCGCTTGACCGCTGGCTATATGACCGTATTTTTCCTTTTGAGGATAAGCTGACGGCGGAGGATGTCTATTGGGGCAGCATGCTCGGCATTGCAGAAATGCTGGCGAGTGGCACTACCTCCTTCACCGATATGTATTATTTTTGCGATGAAACAGTTAAGGCTGTGACCGAAAGCGGCATCAAGGCCAATATCGGCCGGGGCATCAGCTGCTTTGATCCCTCCAAGCGTTTTCGCGACCTACCGGCCTATCATGAGCTGGTGGATCTGCTTGATCATGCGCAGGGGGCGGCGGATGGACGGGTGCGCATCGATGTCGCACCCCATTCGGAATACACGACCCGCCCCGATATTCTTGCCGACGCGGCCAAGCTGGCAGTGGACAAGGGAGCGCGTCTTCATGTACATCTCTCCGAAACGCGCAAGGAGCATTTGGAATGCACCGGTCGCTATGGCAAGACACCCGCGCGCGTGATGGAGGAAGCCGGACTGTTTGAGCTTCCTGTGACGGCGGCGCATTGTGTGTGGCTGACCGACAGCGATATCGAGCTGCTGGCCGCCCACGATGTGACTGTGGCACATAATCCGCAAAGCAACCTGAAACTGGCCAGCGGTATCGCTCAGGTGGAAAAAATGCGGCGTATGGGGATTCCTGTGGCGCTGGGGACGGATTCCGCCGCCAGCAACAACAACCTCGATATGTTTGAGGAAATGCGCACGGCTGCGCTGCTGGCCAAGGGCGTTTCGCTTGACCCCTGCGCACTTCCCGCCGGGGAAGTGCTGAACATGGCGACCCGGCAGGGGGCATTGTCGCAGGGACGAAGCGACTGCGGCGATATTGCCGAGGGACTGTGCGCCGATCTCGTGATGCTCAATCTGCATCGGCTGTCCATGACGCCCTGCCACAATGTGCTGTCCAATGTTCTCTATGCCGCGGGCAGCGGGGAACTTGAACTGACCATGGTAGACGGCAAGGTGCTCTATCGAGACGGGCAGTTCACTACAATGGATATCGAGCGCATTGAGTATCATACCAATCGCTGCGTTCAGGCGTTGCTGGCAAGATGATGGAAGAATTGGTTTGAGAGGACGGATGATTGCTTGGCAGGTCGTCAAAAGCAGAGCTTTTTGCAGGGCGCGTTAATATTGTCAGTCGCTGCGATTCTGACAAAGATCATCGGTGCCTTGTTCTTTAAAATCCCACTGCAAAATTTAAACTCGGTGGCATTCGGCTATTTTTCGGCGGCCTTCGACGTGTATACGGTTCTCTATACCGTTTCGACCGCGGGTTTTCCGATTGCGGTTTCGCGCATGGTCTCCGAAAGCATCACGCTCGGTCGCTTCCGCGATCTGCGTGCGATTCACCGTGTGGCCAACAAGGTTTTCTTTGTGACCGGCACGGTGGGTACCGTGCTGATGTGGATTTCGGCGTTTATTTATCCTAAATTTGTTGGCATGCCCGGCATGAAACTGACCATGCTGGTGATGGCTCCGTCCATTCTGTTCTGTTGCCTGTTATCGGCTTACCGCGGCGTGTATGAAGGCTCGCGCAACATGGTTCCCACGGCCATTTCCCAGATTGCCGAGGCGGTGGGTAAATTGATCTTCGGTCTGGGTCTTGCCTATGGTGCCATGTACTATGGCCGCTGGGCGTTTGAGCACGGCAAGGCGGTTTACGGACATACCGCCGAAAGTGCTGAGCAGGCACTCAGCTACAGCCTGCCGTATATCGCGGCGGGTGCCATGGTGGGTGTCACCATCGGTTCCTTCTGGTCGTTTGCCTATCTGGTGCGTCGCTACCGCCGTCAGGGTGATGGGGTCACGCGTGAGGAACTCGCGTCGTCGCCACGCCCCTACAGCTCAAAGCATATTTTCCGCGCGCTGCTTCGCTTTGCCATTCCTGTGGCACTCGGTACACTGGCGACCCAGCTGACCATGCTGATTGATTCCATCTCACTGCAAAAGACGTTGGCCGTCGTGATGGAACGCAGTGGGGATATTATTCGATCCTCCTATTCTGCCGTTATATCCAATAGCATGGAAAATGAAAAGGTGCTGGGCTTCCTGACCGGACAACGGGGAACCGCCATGACGTGGGTGACGCTCGTTCCGAATATCACGCTGTCGCTGGG
>JAEZJA010000031.1 GCA_023415895.1 Bacillota bacterium | reverse complement strand
TGGATCCCGCAAGTGCGGGCGGTGTATCGTATTCGGACGTTCCCTTCTATTTTGACAATATTCAGTTCATGGCTGACTATACGAAACTGGAAACGTCACCTTCCGATACCAACATACCAACTACGGCTGCTCCCACAACGGCACCCACGGCTGCTCCCTTTACGCCCGTAACCTTTGAAGCAGAAGACCATTTTACGAATTTAATTGGCACGAAAGATGAAACAGGGGTCAATTGTATAGCCAATGGAACACCTACCGGCGACAATCTGATGAAAGACGATAAAGTTACCTTACCAAAGGGCGCCGTGTATAAGGTGGTCTTTTATGTAAAACTTCTCTCGGTTGGAAATCCTAAAACGACCAGCCCGGTTCTTGCCTATCACGGGAATGGCAATGGGTTTGATGATTGGGGAAAGATTTTTGTCGGTAGTTTTCTAGATCAGTCGGGCAATCCCATTCTTGACAAATATGTTACGATTGAGAAAACAATTGATACAACTAAGGATACTGCCGATAGAACAATTGATGACTCGCTTTACTTTGCGAATGACTCAACGATGTCTGTCAAGGTTGACAAGATGATGGTCATGCTTGCTTCTGATCCGACTCCTGCTCCGGTTGAGGATCCGACGACACCCAGTTCATCAACTCCCACAACGGAAAGCACGGCAGAACCCACAACGGAAAGCACGACACCACCCACAACCGCCAGCACGTCAGCTCCAAGGTTTGAGATCAAAACATTTGAAGCGGAGAACGCTAACAGCAGTACCGGCACGAAAGACGCGACCGGAATCATCGGTTCGCCTTCGAGTGATGACAATCACATTATATGGGGCAATAATCAGACCTTACCCAAAGGCGGCTCATATAAGCTCGTTGTTTATGCCGAGCTGCTAACCGACAAATGTGTCGGCGATAGTAAGACAGACATTCTTGTCTATAACGGCGGTGGCCCACAAACGCATATTACCGGCAAGGACTTCCCGGCTGCCAACACATACTACGCAATCGAAGTGCCTCTTGATTTAACAAACGAAGCCAATGACTTAGGCATCGAAGTCCGTCTCTGGTATTGCAAGGCATCAGGAGCGACTGTTAAGATTGACAAGGTTATGTTGATGCTTAATTCGGATACGGCACCTGCTCCGGTTCAGGATCCTACTACCACCAGCTCATCAATTGCTACAACTCCCGAAACGGAAAGCACGGCGGAATCCACAACGGAAAGTACAACAGTTGCCACTACGCAGACACCCACGACTCCCACGACGCAGGATCCTTCCCTCCCCAAAACGAACATTATGTTCACGGACTTTAATTCTCTTCTTCGGTTCCAAAAAGGCATAGATACCTTTATGAAACCAGGCATTTCCCCCAATGTTTACAAGGATTATTACGCAGATAATTATGACGGCATTCCAACTCTCAACGTAGCGACTCTTTCCATTGTAGACGGGAAAGGGGTTAATGGAAGCAGAGCCCTTTCCATCAAGATGCCTCATCAGGCAGATGCGAATGACAATATTGGGGTACAGCTTTACGCTTCTTCGATCAACAATATGCCCACCTCGATCAAAGGCACCAAGTATCTTGTTCTCTGGGTTGATTTCACTGGCGTGGATTTCCGCAAAGCATGCTTCGGCATCATCGGAAATGATTTTACCCTTTACAGAACAGATGAGCTTGACGATCGAACCGATCTGAAGTTCTACATTCAGGACGGCAATGGCGGCTGGATTGAAAAGGTCCACGGCGATGACGGCTGTTTTGGTGTCAAAGAGGATACCTCCGTTTTGGATTACAAGGGCTACATGGCAATTCCGATTTCCACTTTCGGCAAATGTAAGGATACGTCCGAGGTGAAAACGATTTTTGATCCTGAAACACAGGAAATCGCCGGAGTATACTTCTACTTCGATTATAACGGTGTCAGTTATGCAAACAAACCCTTCTATTTCGACAACATTCAGTTCTTGTCTGACTATCACAACTATATGGATGAAGCCCCTGTTACCACCACGTCCGCCACTTCTACAACTAAGATGTCTGACAGTACAGTCATCACCGAGACTCCGGTGACAACCGGCGCAACACCCACAACGGCTGCCAAAGAGTCTTCCCCCAACACTGGTGATGCAACAACGCCGCTATACGTCGTGGTGTTCGTATTCTCTTTATTGACGTTCATTTTGTTAAAGAAGGTAAAAGTAGGTACTTCTCCAAAGGGCACACAGAATAAGTAAACCTTACTCAACAATACACTTATCCAACGGGTTAGCCAAAAGGCCTGTTGAATGGCTGGCGGTAGTTCCTTCGGTTGGAGGGATGCGCAATGGGAAAGTGCAAGGTTTTTCGCGCAAAACGCGGAAAACCTTGCACTCGAACAACAGTACGGGACTGAATGTCAATTGGCCTGCTTGGAAGAGTACGGATTACACGAATGCCGGGAGCGGCGATCCAAGCGTACCGGGCAACCGGCCGATTGTTCACTGGGGAAATGAGCATCAGGGTAGTTCTTATTTTGGTCAATACCGATTAGAGGACGGGCCTACCGGCCCGTCAGAAAAAGGCGTATGGAATCCGGATGCTTTTGAATGAATCCTACACAGCGATTGCGTTTCCAATATGAAGCAGATTGTTTTATATTTCGCAACTCTTACATCAGCGAGAGAGGTATGGTTAACACGATGAAGAAATTATGGAAGCCGTGTATATCGGTTTTATTTGCCGTGGTTTTGGCTGGAGGTTGGGGGGTAAAAGCAGAAACCACATCGGCTCCAGGGCCTTATGTTGTTGCTTGTATCGGAGATAGTATCACCGAGGGCGTTGGTGCCTCATCTTCCGCGAATAATTACCCGTCACAGCTTCAAGAAATGCTGGGAGATTGCTATTTGGTGAGAAATTTTGGAGTCAGCGGCACAACCCTGCTGAATGAAGGGGATTCTCCCTATACAAACCGGGGTGAATACCGGAACAGCCAAGATTGTGAACCGAATATCGTCATTATCATGCTCGGAACCAACGATTCCAAGGATCAAAATTGGAGCAAAAAGGATCTCTTTCTTTCCGAAATGATCAATCTTATCCATGTTTATCAAAATCTAAAATCAAAGCCAATGGTCTATGTGGCCACCTCACCCACGGTTTATGTAT
>JAEZJA010000149.1 GCA_023415895.1 Bacillota bacterium | reverse complement strand
AAGTAGTCCATACCTTCAAATTGGGGAACGATCACTTCATTCTTTTTATCATTGCCAGGAATCCCTATAATAAAGACCACACCGATAAACAGCAGGGCCACCACAACGAAAGCACCGGCTACAGCGGCCAGAATCGGGATCACCGGAGGACTCTTTTTTGTTTCCGTGGCTTCTTCCCCGTCTGTATTGTCCTCGGCCTGCGCATCGGGCTCGGTTCCCTTGACACGCGTGATAGCCTCCACAAAACGGGTAGGGGTTTCGTCCACAAAATACTTGTATTCAAAGTGGATGCTGGGATTGCGCTTAAACTCGTCAATGTCGTACAGCATCTCGGCAGCCGATTGATAGCGCTTGGCGGGATCCTTCTGCATAGCCTTGATGGTGATTTCCTCGAGCCCTTCGGGAATATCTTGATTGATCTCCCTGGGTTTGATGGGTTCTGCCTGCATCTGCATGATGGCGATGGAGACAGCGCTGTCCGCCTCAAATGGCAAACGACCGGTCAGCATCTCATAAAGCATGACGCCGACCGAATAGATATCGGCTTTTTCATCGGTAATCTCACCCCGCGCCTGCTCAGGGCTGATGTAATGTACCGAACCGACAACCTTATCGTCCGAGCTCGTGGCGCGCAGCTCCGTTCTCGCAAAGCGCGCAATACCGAAGTCGGTCACCTTGATGGTGCCGTCGGGCAGCAGCATGATATTCTGCGGCTTGATGTCGCGATGGACAATGCCCTTGTCATGAGCGTGCTGAAGGGCGCGCAGGATCTGCACCGTAAAATGCACGGCTTCTTTCCATTTGATGTCCTTCTGCTGCTCGATATACTCTTTGAGTGTGATACCGTCGATGTACTCCATCACGATGTACTGAATGCGGTCGCCGAAGCTGACATCATACACCTTGACAATGTTCGGATGAGACAGGATGGCAATTGCCTTGGACTCATTCTTAAAACGACGGGTAAAGTCCTCGTTCGCCAAATACTCATCCTTCAGAATTTTGACGGCAACCGTACGGTCATCGATTGTGTCATACGCTTTATATACGTAGGCCATACCACCGACACCGATGATCTCGCGAATTTCATAACGACCGTCCAGTCGCTTTCCAATGTACTTATCCATCAATTCTTCACTCCCTGTGATTACAGATTATTCCACAAGCACAACCGTGATGTTGTCGCTGCCGCCAGCCATGTTTGCGGCGTGAATCAGGCGCTCGGGTGCGCTTTCGGCGTCTCCCGATTGCACCAGGCGGTATATGTCATCGGTTTCCAAAAGATTGGTCAAACCGTCTGTGCAAATAAGTAAACTGTCCGTTTCTGAAAGCGTATACTCATTGTAATCGCATTCCACAGAATCATCCACACCGAGTGCGCGCGTAATGAAATGCTTGCGCGGGTGTGTTCTTGCCTGATCTTCGGTCAACTGTCCTTTTTCAACCATCGCCTGCACAATAGAATGATCGCGTGTGATCTGCTCCATTGTGTCCGATTTGACCAGATAGGCACGGCTGTCCCCCACATGGGCAATGTACAGCCGCTGTTCCGCGATGATCGTGACCACAACGGTGGTACCCATCCCCCGCAGCTCCAGATCGGCCATCGAGGCGTCATAAATCTCCATATTGGCTGCCGTAATCGCGGTCTCCAGCAAATTGTGGATTGAGTGATCCGACAAACCCTCACGGTAAACGTCCAATATTCGATTGGAAATAACCTTGACTGCCATGGTACTGGCGACATTGCCGCCGTTTGCTCCACCCATACCGTCGCATACGACGACAAACAGAACACTGTCGGATATCTGTCCGCAGATAAAAGCGTCCTGATTGCTGGAACGGACACGGCCAACATCGGTCTTTCCATATGCCTTCATGGTATTCCCTCCTTATCCGCTATTCTTGATTTTTCTCCGCCTCGCGTCGTCTAAGTTGTCCGCAGGAGGCATTGATATCTGAGCCAAGCGTACGGCGCACCGTGGCGGTGATACCCGCCTGTCCCAGAATCGTTTGAAAAGCATGCAGGCGCTGAATCGGACTGCTGTGCTGCTGCTTTCCTGGAACGGCATTGACCGGAATCAGGTTAACATGACACAGCATGCCTTTCAGCTTGGAGGCAAGCTCACGCGCGCAGGCGTCAGAATCGTTCACCCCATCCACCATGGCGTATTCAAAGGAAATACGCCGTCCGGTCGCTTGGGCATACGCACGGCAGGCCTTGAGTAGCTCATCGACTGGCCAGCGCCGGTTAACCGGCATCATGCGGGAGCGCAGCTCATCGTTGGGCGCGTGAAGCGAAACCGAAAGGGTGAGCTGAAGCTTGTATTCCATCAGGCGATAAATCTGATCGACGAGGCCGCAAGTGGAAAGAGAAACATGCCGCATGCCGATGTTGACACCGCCCGGTTCGGACAGCATTTCAAGAAAACGAAGAACGTGATCAAAGTTATCCAGCGGTTCCCCCATGCCCATAAGGACAATGGACGATACGCGAATTTGGCGGTCGGCCTGTGCCACTTCAATCTGCGACAACATTTCGGAGGGCAGCAGCTGACGTACGAATCCGCCCATGCCCGTTGCGCAGAAAGAACAACCCATTTTGCACCCCACCTGTGTGGACAGGCATTGTGACCAGCCGTGATGGTATTCCATCAGAACCGATTCAATCGATTCTCCATCATTGAGACCATAAAGGTATTTTACCGTATTATCCCTGCCAGATACAAGTCTTTTTTCAATATTTACGCAAGGAATACAAAAAATATTTTTAAGTTCTTCCCTCAAAGCGCACGGCAAATTGGTCATTCGGTCAAAATCCGTAACGCCGTTGTCGAGCCAGCTTTTTATCTGCGACGCGCGATAGGCAGGAATGTCGCGTGACGTCAGTTCCTTGCGCAGCTGCTCGACGGTCATCGATTTGCAATCCAGCAAGCTCAAATAGTCACCTCGTTTTAGCAAAAGCGGCAATAAAGAACCCGTCTGTTTCATGAACGGGCGGGAACAGGGTCAGGCAATGGGAGGGTGTCTGCCCCAGCGCTTCAAAGCAGCTGTCCAGCGGCAGCACCCGCGGCGAAAAATCAGGATGCTCGTCCAAAAAACAGGAGACGATCTCCTCATTTTCCGCAGGGTTGAGCGTACAGGTCGAATACTGCAGCACGCCGCCCGGACGGACAAGCATTGAAGACTGGTGAAGAATCGCCGTTTGCAGCGCCGGAAGCTCCCGTACCGAGTCAAGTGGCTTATAACGAATTTCAGGCTTGCGGCGAATCACTCCATAGCCCGAACAGGGAGCATCGCATATCACGCGGTCAAAGCTTTCTCGCAGCGCCGGATCGGCCGGTTGAGACGCATCACGCACAGCGGTATGAACAATACTCGCCCCCAGCTGCCGCGCCCGGTTTTCAAGAGCCGCGCATTTGGTGGGATAGAGATCACACGAAAGCAGATAACCGGAATTTTGCATGTATTGCGCGGCCGTCAGGCTTTTTCCGCCCGGCGCGGCACAAACATCGGCAAGCCGTTCGCCAGGTTGAGCCCCGAGTGCATAGCAGGCAATTTGTGAAGCGGCATCCTGATGATAATAGCAGGTTTCATCAATTTGTGCAAGCTTTTTCAATAGTGACACACTTTTCAGCGTCAAACAGTCCGGTAAGAAGGGATGCCGGCTATACTCCACCCCGGTCTCGTCCAGCTGCCGTTCGAACGCCTCGGCGGTTGTTTTAAGCGTATTCACGCGAATGGTGATCGGCGGCGCTTCGTTCACGCTTTGTGCAAGCCTGCGGGCCATGTTCTTGCCATAAGCACCACTCCAAAGGCGGAGCAGCTCGGCAGGACAGGAGTGGCGAATGGCTGTCCCCTCTTCATCATCCGAGAGCCCATCAAACAAGTGCTCCTTGTCACGCTCCACGGCACGCAGCACGGCGTTGATAAATCCTGCTGCCTGCTCCTGCTTCATTGCGCGCGCCAGTTTGACCGTTTCATTCACAGCTGCCGAAGCCGGGATCTTGTCCATATACAGCAGCTGGTAACACCCCACACGCAGCAGCTCACATACGACGGGATGCAGCTTTTTAAGCTTGATGCGTGAATGACCGGCCAACACATAATCCAATGTCAACTGGCGCTCGATCACGCCGTAGAACAGGCGGGACACGAGCGAAGAGTCGGCGCCGCTGAGCTCCTTTGCCTTACGCAGCAGCTCATCGAGCACAACATTGGAGTAGCTCTCCTCCCTGTGTACACGCACCAGCGCTTCCACCGCCATCCGGCGTGCCGACGGTTGCATCAGCGGCTCCTCCGGTTGTTGCGGCCGGATACAATCAGCAGCAGACGCAAAAAGCTCATCAGCGATACGAGCAGCGCGGCCACATAGGTCATGGCCGCCGCCGTCAGCACTTTGCGCGCCCCCTTGAGTTCATCCTGCGTCAGAATGTTCTGCGTTTCCAAGGCCTGCATGGCACGGCGGCTGGCATTAAACTCCACCGGAAGCGTAATCAGCTGAAAGAGCACGGCAAATCCGAACAGGGCTACGCCAATGCTGGCAAGAATACTCACGGAGAACAACAGGCCGGCAAAAACAAGAAAGGGTGCAAAGCGTGCGGAATACTGTGTCACAGGCAGAATAGCCGAACGCAACTTGATAGGGCCGTACTGCTCCGCATATTGCAGAGCATGTCCCGTCTCATGGGCGGCAACCCCGATGGCCGCGATTGACTGAGACGGCCCGACGGTTTCCGAAAGGCGGATCACATTGGTACGGGGATCGTAATGGTCGGTCATGGAACCCTGAATCAATTCCACAGGGACACGAATGCCGTTGTATTGCTGGATGGCAACGCTCGCGTCCCGGCCCGTCATCTGGCTCTGCGTGCCTATCCGACTGTATTTGTTG
>JAEZJA010000113.1 GCA_023415895.1 Bacillota bacterium | reverse complement strand
TGGGGAACGCTTCGCGCAGCCGCTGCGCCAGCAGGCGGGCGGCGTGGATTTCGGTGTAATAATGCCCCGCGGCTACTATGGTGACGCTCGTCGTGAGCGGCCACTCGTGATAATGCAATTCGCCTGTTACAACCGCGTCGGAAGACGCGGCCAACTCCTCCAGATAATCGCCGCCTGCGCCGCTGCATACGCCGACCGTTTGAATATCCTTACCGCCGTCCTGCCACTGGATACCGCCTGCGGGTACACCCAGGCTATGGGCAGCCAATTCCACAAACCGGGCCGGAGACAGGGGCTGCTCGAGTGACCCAATGCGGCAAAGACCATCCTTGCCCTTGCGCACATCGCTCAACCCCAGCAGGGCAGCCAATCCGTCGTTGACACCCCCGTCCGCGCTGTCCAGATTGGTATGCGCGGCGATGGCGGCAATGCCCTGACGTGCCAGCAGATAGACGGGATGATCGGGCAGCAAACGAGATATCGGGCGAAACAGTACAGGGTGGTGGCTGATCAGCAGTTGAGCACCAAAGGCCGCCGCCTGCTCCACCACCGCAGGGGTTACATCCAGTGAGGTCATCACGCGCTGCACACAAGCCTGCGCAGTACCCACCAACAGTCCGACGTTGTCCCAACTCTCCGCCGAGGCAAAGGGGGCCCATTCATCCAGTGCCTCCAGAATGCTCCGGATGGTAACCGGTCCTGTCACTGACGTCATAGCCCTCACAATTCCCTTCTGTCCATGTTGATGCGTCCTATTCTACACCATTCCGCCCATCAATGCAATTCCCTGCGTGTGTGAGCATCGGGAGTTTGTCTCAAAACAAGTATGAATGCGTCCCAAGCCACATATACATACAAAGTGAAGAATGCGATATAGCCGATTGCATGGGGAAGGGGCAATGACCGCCAATGAATAACTTTGAACAAACATTTCAGCAAGCTATCGAACAATACAAAGAGGAATTGCTCCGGGCTTACCGGCGCAATTCGCCGCCTGAAAGCAATCCCCCCTCTGAAATGCCCGCCGCCGAGCAGCCCATCGCGCAGGAGTCCTCCGCCCAGGAGCCCTCCGATGAGGAGACCGCCGTCAGCAGCGATGAACCCCGTCCGGCCATCCCGACAGCATCAGAGGAGGCACCGGCTACGCCCTCAATGGTCGGCCTGCACACAAAAAGGCCGCAAGAACAGCCGGTTTACACTTCTGACCCGCAAAGTATTAGGCTCCAAGCGGAGGAGGTTGAGGAGGCCATCTCCCCATCCATGCTGTGGGGGTCAACCGACGATTATGACAATGACCCCGAACCCGTCGCCTCCGCAGCAGCCATAAGGCTATGGACAGAGGATGAGATGCAGCCGTTGATCTCCCCCGCCATGATCAGAGGGGACAGAGAGGACTTCAATGAATCCCCGACGACTTATGAGACGGAGGAGGAAATGCTCACCCCGTCCATGCTGCGTGACCATACACTGCCCATGGAAGAGCAGCCACCCTCTCTCGCGCAGCCGCCCGTGGAGATGCCCCAAAGCGAATCCGTGACTCCATATCCCGCTCCGGAAGAATTCGAGCCCGAAGAACCCGAGCCTGAAAAATCCGAACCTGATGAATCCATGCCGCCTGAACCAGTTCTTTTGACACAGACGGAGCCTGTCTCTATCCGATTTCCCCACTTTGTACATGTTCAGGCATCGCAGCGGCCCCTTTCCGTGCCGACTGTACGCACTTTGGGACAGCCAGAGGAGGATGCTCCCCTGGACTCCTCCCCTGTGAAACCTGCCGAAAAGCTGATCCTTTTGCCGGAGCAGCCCGAGCAGCCAATGCCTGCGTCCAAGGATCTGCCGTCGCCTGGCTATCAATTCCACGTACTGGTCACAACCGCGCACGAAACGCAGCCTGTCAGCGGCGCACGCGTGATTATTTCCCGGCCGGATAAAGCTGTGGGTGCCCTCCAGACGGATACGGAGGTCATCCTTCGGGTCAGCTCCACCGATGCCAGTGGCAACACTCCCGCCATGGAACTGCCACTTGCCGAGATAACGCCCGTGTATATCGTAGAGGTATCCGCTCCCGGCTATGCAACCGTTCGTCAAGAACATACACCATTCTATAGCGGCCTAACGACCACTCTGCCGGTGGAGCTCTCGCCCCTTCCACGCAGCTGATACCGCGAAGCTTTTCTTGTGCGACTGCTCGGACACGCGTAAGACTGTCACCTCAAACCGCTACGCTCACTGCTGACCAGTAGGGAAGTGATGCCTTGAAACGCTTTCTGTTTCTTAAAAACGCAGCTATACTGACAGTAACTTCTCTCCTGCTTCGTACAGTGGGTATATTCTTTCGCGTTTATTTATCCAACAAAATCGGCGCAGAAGGCATGGGCCTTTATCAGCTCGTTTTCTCTATTTACGTGCTTGCGGCCACCTTTGCCTCCGCCGGCATTTCCACAGCCGTAACCCGCCTAATCGCGGAGGAAGCCGGACGGGGTACCCGTCGCTCGGTACGGCGTATCCTACGCCGCGCCATCTTTGTCAGCCTGCTGATCGGTATCCTGTCGGCCCTGATCGTTGCCTTGTGTGCTGCCCCCATCGCGCAGGTTGCCCTCAACGATGCGCGCGCGGTATCTTCTCTGCGCATATTGTCAATAGGGTTGCCCTTCATGGGCGTGTCCTCTTGTATGCGCGGTTACTTTATTGCCCAACGCAAGGTCTCCCGCACCACCAACGCACAGATGCTCGAACAGGTAGTGCGCATCGGCGTCATCATGCTGCTCATTGACCGGTTTGCCGCGCAGGGACTCAGTGCCGCCTGTGCAGCCGTACTGATCGGGGATACGCTGGCCGAGATGGCATCCTGCCTCTTCCTGTATGTCGGCTATTGTCGGGATAATCGTAAGCTGCCCACCGGTCAGGCCTCAAGTGCTGCTGTGCGTCCTCCTATTATGCGCAAGCTTCTGGCCATCGCCGTCCCCATTACTGCCGGACGGTATCTCAACACCGCTCTGCGTACCGTGGAAAACCTAATGGTTCCCAACGCTTTAACGACCTATTCCGGCTCACGAGAACGGGCACTGTCGGAGTTTGGTATGCTTAAAGGTATGGCGATGCCCATTCTGTTCTTCCCCTCCTCCTTTTTGTCGGCTTTTTCAACCCTGCTGATTCCTGAGGTGTCTGAGGCTGCTGTGCTCAATCAGACAGAAAAGGTTGAAAAAGCCGTCAGCGCCTCCATCCGCATCACGCTGCTGCTGTCCATCCCCATCAGCGCCATCTTTTCGCTCTTTTCCAAGCAGCTGGGTGTGCTGATCTATAACAGCGAGGAGGTTGGACTGCTTATTGGCGTTCTGGCGCCTCTCATGCCGCTGATGTACCTGGAAAGCGTTGTGGACGGTCTGCTCAAAGGGCTTAACCAGCAAGTCAGCTCGCTTCTCTACAGCGTGATTGATTCGGTGCTGCGCATCGGCCTGATCCTGCTGCTCGTGCCCGGACGGGGTATGCCCGGCTTCCTGTTTATCATGATCGTGAGCAACATCCTGACCTCTTGGCTGAACATCCGCCGCCTTCTTGTTGTCACCCATACACGCTTCCAATGGGCCAGCTGGGTATTCAAGCCTCTGCTGGCGATGGCCACCGCGGGAACCGCCGCCTATGGGCTTCAGCGGTTGCTGCAGGGAGCGACCAATTCTATGCTCCTAATCGTCACGTCGGCCTCCTTGGCCGGACTGCTGCTCTATGCGCTGTTGCTGCTGCTCTTCGGCTGTGTCGGACGTCAGGATCTGAGCTGGCTTCACCGGTCCTCCCCTCGGCCGCGTCGTACGCCCGTCCCCGAACGATCCTAAATGGTCACAGGGCCGATCAAACCGCTGGAGGACACCTTCGACCATCCCCGCTTTTATTACAACTGAGACAAAAACGGCGTGCAGCCTTCAAAACTGCACGCCGCTTCTCTTTATTATAGAATGTCCACCACGCGCGCGAGGGAATCAAAGACATAATCGCACATGGCGCGGATACGGTCATCCGGTTGCTGGAGGTCGGGAACCATAACGACCGTCCCCCCTGCCGCATGGGCAGCCTCAATCCCGTGAAAGCTGTCCTCCAGAATGATGCACTCTTCGGGCTGCACGCCCAGCTTTTGCGCCGCTTTGACAAAAATTTCGGGATCGGGCTTGCTTTTGTTCACTTCATCCCCGCAGACAAAACCGTCCAGATAGGGAAGAACGCCCGTTTCCTCCCATTGGTGCAGCGCATGTTCCTTGCTGGTACTGGTCGCCACCGCAATACGGTACTTCTTGTCTTTCAGTGCCTGAAGCAGCTCGTACAGTCCCGGTTTAACAGGAATGTTGTTTTTGGAAAAGTAGTCATCGACAAAATTCTGCCGCTGTCGTATAATCTCCTCAAAATCGACCGCCGCACCATACCATTTGTCAAACAGCTCTTTTATATACGCCGCTGTGGTACCCCGGAAATGCGAAATTCTGTCTTCGTCCAAAAAGAAGTGGTTTCTTTTTGCAATTTCCAGCCAGCTTTGCAGCGCCACCTTCTCGGTGTCGAACATTAGCCCATCCATATCGAATATGGCCGCCTTCAACGCCAATCTGCTCGCCTCCCGTCAAGATGCTGCACCCGTTTTGTATACTTTATGCAAATTTAAACATATAGTATAGACTTGGTGCCTGTTTCCCCTTAGTTATATCACAATTGGGCACAAGGATTCCACACCTTTGCTCAAATTCTTTGCAAAATCGTTTGAAAAGCTTGAAAAGAGCAAGCCGTTGGAAAATCCGACGGCTTGCTCTTGTTGCGTGTATCAAATACAAGGGACCTGGATACCCTTCCGGAGTCTCTCTATAGTGCTTCGGATGCCCTAATGAAATCGTATTGCTGCGCGATCTGACTCCATGTGACCGGCCCCACTGCGCCGGTTTGAGGCAACCCGAACAGCCGCTGGAAGGTCATTACCGCTTCCCTCGTCTGTGGCCCAAAATAGCCTGTCACGGGTATTTCAGGAATATCCCTATAGTTTCTCCCGATCAGAGCCAGATAGGTTTGCAGATCACGCACATCCTGGTTGCTTATGCCTTCCGTGAGGAAATAGCCGGGATACAGTTTTGCCCTGCCTCCCGAATACTCTTCCGGAAGTGAGCTTACCGTATCGATATACACCTTATTAATCCTATTCCAGGTATCTGTATTGACGACTCCGGTCACAGGCAATCCATAATAACTCTGAAATTCCCTGACTGCCTGTGTGGTGGCCGGGCCAAAAATCCCATCCAACGGCAGAAGGTTGAGGTCCGGATTAAAATAGCCAATGATGTTGAGATAATATTGCAATGTCCGTACCCCTATGCCCGTCATGCCCTCCGAAAGTTCACCGGGAAAAGGAACCTGTGCTTCCTCTAATGTGATTCCCTCTGAAACAAGACTGGTGAGGTTTTTTACGCCGGTATAATACTGCTTAATTCTATACCAGGTCGATTTATCTACGACACCGGTCTGAGGGATATTGAAGACCTGCTGAAATGTCCTGACGGTATTTTCTGTATCTGTTCCGAAAATACCGTCTTCTCGGGCAATGCGGGGAATTGCGGGATAATTTTCGGCAATACGGTTGAGCTCAGTTTGAATGATTTTTACGTTGTTTCCTGCATCACCCAACTTGAGCGGTGTCCCGGGGTAAGATTCCTCTACATTCTGCACAGGTGCGTTCTGTACGATGTTAATGTCGTTGCCATAATATCGTTGCAATATCTCATAGGGCGTCAAACCCTGGTTGGCAAGCGGCACCGTTCCCCATTGCGATAACCCTTCACAGGTAACGGTTGTTCCGTTGCAAAACTGGGTGAAAAAGGGCTGGATACTCCCCTGTTTCACCACATAATCGTTGAATATTTCATCAACGATGTCGCTGATGTTTCCAAAAGAATCGCGATCTTTCACAAATGCCTGATCGTAAGCAGTGGAGCTGGTGATGTCAAAATCATATCCCTTGGAGCGATAAAATTCGGTGTAAACGCGGTTGAGGGCAAAGGATATGATGGCATAGATATTCGCACGCAGCGCGCTCTCAGGCCATGTGGGATAGATTTCGCTCGATGCCACATTTTTTATGTAATCCACAAAGGGAACCGTCACATTTTCCGCATTGGAACCGGGCGGGCCGAGATGAACTGTTATGGTTTCGGGTATTACAGGAAAATTCACTTGAGCCATTGTATCAGCCTCCTCTATAACTCATAAGACTCGGCTTCGTCGATAATACGCGGCCCCTCTTTATTTTCAGCCGTTGAACGCAGGATCATATCAATGTTTTGCAAAGAGGTCACGCCTTCAAAGATGGGAATATTGGTGTTGACTGTGTCCACATAACCATCCGCTTGAACGAAGACATTATACAGTGCATAGGGCTTTTTCGTAGCGCCTGCTGATTGGGATAAACTTCTTTCGGGTGTCTCCAGACGGAATACTTTTGTCTTTCCGCTTTCGTCCGTTACCCCTGTATCGATTACCTCCATGTTTTCATACGGCCCTGTAAACACAGTTACCCGGGCACTGGGAACGGGATAGAGTCTGCGCAAAGCGGTTGTGCTGACAATTAACCCGCCTGTCGGTGATTCGTCTGTGGGGTTACCCGGCTCGGGCATCGGTCGATTGGGGCTGGGCATGGGTATGTTGGGATTGGGCGCTGGCATACCCGGCCCGGGTGCTTGATTGTTGGGCCCCGGCGTCGGTCGATTGGGACCCGGCATGGGCATGTTGGGATTGGGCGCTGGCATACCCGGCGCGGGCGCTTGATTACTGGGCCCCGGCGTCGGTCGATTGCGCCCCGGCATGGGTTGATTAGGGCTGGGCGACAATGGTACGCATACCACTTCTGATAGTCCGTATAGTCTCTTCATTTCTTCTCTATAGGTGTCGATTTGATCTTGAGCCATACCATCACTCCTAGTATTGTTCTATCACTTTCTATTGTATTCTGTCTAACCGGTATGGTGTTTGTCCTCACTACAGCTTCATACCAGTCAAAAGAAAAATTATGTCTGTTCTAATCTCCCATCGATTATGGATGTGCGATGCCACCTTGCTCGTCAGAGGCAGACTTGCCTTTGTGGCTTTGCCTCAGAGATAAAGAAAACCGTAGGGGCGCACCTGTGTGTGCGCCCCTACGATACCGTCGAACAGCTGTGAACGGCTGTTTATGCATATTGTGATACAGTAAACATTGTTTTGTGAAACACCGCCATTTTGTAAGCGTAGTTGCTTTGGCTTGGGTCAATTCAAAAGCATGACCAGCCAACCAATCCTCAGGAACGGGGCAAAGCGTACTTTTTGAGCGGGCGGCAAATGGCGTAAGCCAAGACACCGCCGATAATGGCTTCAGGAATGCCGCTGGTCAGAATGGTCAGACCGAAAGC
>JAEZJA010000061.1 GCA_023415895.1 Bacillota bacterium | reverse complement strand
TCTTTCTACAAAGCTGTCAGCCGATGAGTTACAAACCATAAATTCAAAGTATCCGCTGGTGTTTTGTTGTGAGGAAGTGGAAGGCTCCGGATGTACCAGCGTATCCATCAATAACCATGTTGCTGCGTATGATGCGGTCAGCGCTCTGGTGAGTATTGGTTGCAGACAAATCGCCTATATGGGTGGAATCGAGAGCGCTTCCTCGGATATGCATCGGGAGTCGGGCTATAGGGATGCGTTGGCAGATGCCAACCTGGCGGCGGATGAGCGCCTTATTCTCCGCACGGATTACAGTTTTGAGGGCGGGCTTGCTGCTTGTAATGGGTTGTTCGAGAAAGGCATACCTTTTGACAGTCTGTTTGTTATTTCAGAAAGTATGGCGGCGGGTGCCGTGCAATCCATACGCGAGCATGGCTTGACGGCAGGAGAAGATATCAAACTGATTGCCTGTGATGACACCGATGTTGCTAAAATCTGTGTCCCCTCGTTGACGACCGTGAGCCAACCGCGTTATGAATTGGGCTATACGGCGGCTCAACTGTTGATGGAGCGTATTTTGGATATTCACGTCTCCCAAAAGAACGTTTTTCTCAACCATAAGATCGCGATTCGTGAATCGGCTAAAGATGATCAGAACGGTGATGTAGATTTCATGTAGCTCTCTAGCCTCTCTTTATACCAAGTTTAAATAATGGGTAGAGTTTCGTATCAAATCCGTGGATTATCGTCCCCGGATTTGTCTTAACCAACAAATGGAACTGTTACCATTAGTTAAAAACTAGAAACATTGTCATTTAAAAAAGTAGTAATACAATATAAATTTTGAAAGGGGATCAGGTTATGAGAAAATTCAGTATTTCAAGGCGCGTAGTTGCGTTGTGTTTGGTGTTGGCGTGGGGGTTGCTTGCCACCTCCTGCGGACAGCAAACAACGGTGGATTCATCTGGGAGTGAGGATTCCAGTGGCACTTCTCTGGCATCCCAGGCTGTAACCGAAGCATCTGAACAAACGGGCGACACCACACAGCTGAGCACATCCGACACAGTTGGTTCTCAGAGCACTCGAACAACCAAAACCACAGCGAACAAAAGCGGCACGGCGAATGGCCCCAGCGCGGCTTTCATTCAATCGCTGAAAGGTGTCCAAATCAGTTACTATACGCAGCGCAGCGAAAAACCGCAGCGTGGTACTTCAAGTGGTGACCGTTATTATTCCATTTTAAGCAAAGTTGGCGCAAAATATGGCGCTTCCATATCGGTGTATACTGGGGATTCCTCGGCGATCATGCCCTCGATTCTTGCGGGAAAACCTGTGGTTAATGTTCAATCGCTGCAGGATGTCAACTTGAGCGCTTTCCTTCGGGCGAACGGCGCTTCTCCCTTAAACAACGCCATGGCTCAGTCGGGTGTAACGTTTGAAGAAGAGTGGTACAACCAGGACATCCGGAAATTCATGAACATCAGTAACCAGCAATACGGATGGACAACGGGCATCAATGAGCCCTACTTTATATTCTACAATAAGAGACTCGTGTCTCAGGCCGGATTGGCCGATCCTTATAGCCTGTATGAAAAAGGGCAGTGGGACTTTTCAAAGTTCGAAGAGTATTGCGCAAAGCTGACGCAAAAGGCTACAGACGGAAGCGTCATAGTTGCCGCCTGTAAGGCTGCGGACTGGGTCACATACATACGCAGTTTGGTTCCTCAAAACGGAGGCAATATTGTAACGTTTTCTAACGGCAAAATGACCTACGGCATGGACAGTCAGAAATCAATCAATGCACTGCAGTTTTTCCGGGATATGAAAACAAACGGCTATTTCCAGATCGGTGCAACTTGGCAGGCGGGATATGTTGATTTCACCAAAGGAAAATCTGCCATGGTAATCGGTACGAAATACACGGTTGCTGCGATCAATGACAACAGCATGACAGATGCGGTCGGTCTTGTGCCGATGCCCTCTGGACCGGATGCGGCAGGCGATAAAACCATCTACTACGATCAGGTGTTTGTGGACTGCATCGTCAAACCCGCCGAGGCGGATGCTGCAAAGATCCTTTATCTGATGAATGAAGTCAATAGCGAACTGTATAAAAACCGTGAACAGGATTTTTACGACGATTACCGTACGATTATCCGTGACGACAAGGCCTATAACATTTTCGAACAGGCTTCTTTCTCTTCTACGACTTCGAATATCCGATATACCATGCTGGGCGGAGCGCGTAGCCCGTTGGATGCATTTGTGGTTTCTCTGGGCAATGGCAGCACCTCGGTCGCTCAGGCGGTAACCAGTCTTAAGTCCAGCTTCCAGTCTGAACTGGACAAAAACTGGAGCAGCGTCAAATTTACGGGATAATATTTGGTTGAACAAACGGGAGCCGACAACTCGGATAACAAACCGAGTTGTCGGACGACCGATTCTTTATTTTTCACATTAGTCAATAAAGAACCGGCTCTGCACAGGAACAGCAAATACATGTATATATTCGGAAGGATGGTGTTCATATGCATATCCCCACTCTATTTTCTCGAAACAGGCAGGTTTTTAATCCAATACTAATGCACAACATCAAACGAGTACTCGCCATCATGCTTGTGTTTTGTATGCTAACATCAGCCGTTTTCAATGTACAAACGCTACGCGTAGGGGCTGCTGAAGTATATTACAAAACTATCCAAGGATTTGAAGGACTTTCATCAGTGCCAACGGATGTTGCTAATAGCGCAAATAACGAAATTTCAATTAACACAAATCCAGCCTATGTTCACAGTGGTACACAATCCTTAAAAGTCCAACAAAAAAGCAAATACAACCCAAATCTGAATCTAATGGGTTCAGCAGGTGATTTTGTGGGCGATGGATTACGTGTATATGTAGCACTTGAAAATACACAAGACCCAACCAAAAACAAATTAAATTTCACATCTGTGAGTTTGATTTTACCAAACGATGGCCTAATTCAATTACAAAGCTATTCAACGATGGACTGTAACTCATGGTATACAGTCGATTACAGTGCAATAAACATTACACCAGAACAACAAGCAAGCATTATCGGTATTCAATTTAAGCTAAACCAAACTGTCGCCGGTGTTGCGGGAGTACAGAATGTCTATGTTGATGATCTACAAGTCTTAAATCCTGTTCCAACATTGACTAATGTTAGTGCAGAGGTCGTTGATGGAACTGCGAATTTAACCTGGAATATCGTTTCTACAGGTTCAGCTCTATACGACACTAACACAAGACTTTTCTACTCTTCGGTAGAGATTTCTGAAAATAGTCTGTCAAGTTATTTAGCTGGTGATACAGATACTGGCATTAAAGAATACACAGGACTTAGTGACTTAGACAAAAAGTCAGCCAATGTTAACCTTTCCTTGAGTGACATTGAACCAGGAATGAATCATTTTGCTATTGAAGTCAGTACAAATGGTAAAAAATTATATGCTATTGTATCTGCTGAAACTTATAAAACAGTTCAAGGTTTTGAGGAAGTCGATGCAAATTCTTCTGTTCCTAAATCTGTGGCAAGTGGTAATTATATCGTTTTTTCGGTAAATACGGATAAAGCTCATGTTCATTCAGGAAACCAATCTCTTTTAGCAGATTACCAAAACGGAAGCTATCCAGCAGTGGTGCTTTCAGGTAAGTTGGGCGATTTCGTAGGAGATGGAATCCGTTTTCACTTCCAAGCAGTGGATACCGATGGTGCAGCTACTCCCATTAAAATCGCAAAAATATTCCTACTGCTTTATGATGAAACCTCTATTC
>JAEZJA010000052.1 GCA_023415895.1 Bacillota bacterium | reverse complement strand
TGATTGTATGACAGACTCCACCACTTACACCAAAACTATTAAGTTAATAAAAGGAATACATACAAATTTAAACCATTAAAATAATTTCTTTACATTCTAGCACACAATTAAGGCAAGTCAATACTCCATGAACAAAATTAGTGCATTCAACAGTATTTCTCATCCGTTCGCAAAGAAACTAGATAGGGTTTAAACAAAAGAAAAAAGAACCCCCTGCTAACAGACGATGCCGGTTGGGCCAACACCATCAAACCATAGCAGGGAGATTCTTTCAAATAATAGATATTGCACTCAGAACATACCGCACGGTCGATTAAAGACAATGCAGCGGGTAATACTTTTCATAGACCCTCAGCGGAACAGACGACGGGCCAGACGACCGAGTAAAAAGCCGATGCCGAACACCGTCAAAAGAGCCGTAAGCCCGCCAGTCACACGGCGGACAAAACCAGAAGAATTGCCGTAGGACGTAAAGACACGTTCGCCGTTGGTGGAACCCAACACCACGGCAAAGCCGCGTGTATGGGGAGTTGCGGTTTCGTTTGGTTGCATCAAGGCTATTCCTCTTCCTTCTGTGTTGTAGTATCAACCAAATATGGCTTGACCTTTTCCAGCAGCCGCAAGCCAATCGTGGCAGTAATGAGGTTGCCCTCGGGCACGTAGTCGTCCTGCTCCACGGCTCCTTCACGGCGGCATTGCTCGGCCAGCGCCCCCTGGGAGAAGGGGAAGAGCAGCGTCACCTTGCGACGATCGGGCGGAAGTGCCTTGGGGATCGCCGCCAGCAGCTCGTCAAGCCCCTGTCCCGTTTTGGCGCTGATGCACAAACCACCGCTGCCCAGAGCAGGCGGGAGAGGCGTGTCCGCAATATCGCATTTATTGAGCACACACAAAGTGGGACGATCCCCGCAGCCAAGCTCGCCTAGCAGTGAGCGGGTAACCTCCAGATGCTCGGCGGCATCCGGGCTGGAAGCGTCGCAGATGGTCAGGATGACATCGGCCTCCGCCGCTTCCTCGAGTGTGGAACGGAAGGCATCCACCAGATGGTGGGGCAGGCGCCGCACAAAACCAACGGTATCGATCAGCAAAACCTCCCTTCCGTCGGGCAGCCTGAGTGCCCGTCCGGTTGGGTCAAGCGTGGCAAAGAGCTTATCTTCCGCCAACACACCGGCGTTGGTTAGCGCGTTCATCAGGGTGGATTTTCCCGCATTGGTATAGCCTACGAGCGCGACCGTGGACACGCCTTCCTTTTTACGCCGCGTGCGGCGCAGTTCCCGGCGGCGCTCCACATCGTCAAGCTGTTCGCGCAGGGCGTGAATGCGGCGGCGGATATGCCGTTTGTCAGATTCCAGCTTGGATTCACCCGGGCCGCGTGTGCCGATGCCGCCTCCCAGGCGGGACAGCGAGGTACCCTGCCCGCCCAAACGGGGCAGCCTGTATTGCAGCTGTGCAAGTTCCACCTGCAATCGCCCTTCAGCCGAGTGCGCACGCGAGGCAAAAATGTCGAGAATCAGCGTGGTTCGGTCAACCACCCGGCAGCCGGTCAGCTGCTCAATGTTGCGCAGCTGGGTGGCGGTCAGCTCGCGGTCAAACAGCAGCAGGTCGATCTTCTCGTTTTCACAGATCGCACGGATCTCCTCCAGACGCCCGCTGCCGATACAGGTAGCAGAATCGGGTGACTCCCGCTTTTGTACAATCCGTCCCTGGACATCAGCGCCGGCCGTAGAGGCCAGTTCGGCCAGTTCATCAAGCGAATTTTCCGCATCAAATTCCCCCGTATCGATCGATACAAGCAGCGCTGTTTCTTTTTGTTCGGAATCTTGCATAGTGTGAATCGTTTCCAAATACGTTCCTCCTATTGGAGCGGTGATGGCGATAAAACGCAAACCCGCTGTACGCGTGTAAAAAAGGGGATGGTTAAGCCGTGAGAAATCTACATTATTATAGTATGACGATTGTGCATTGTCCATAGTTCGCAGCGAAGGAGCGCATAAAAATTCGTGAGACAAAAGTCTGCAAAAAAGCCCATATTATATTAAATTTGTGGTAAAATCAAGTTAGGTGTGATTGCGTCCTCCACGTGTCATTGCGATAGAGGACAAGATATGAAGATTTAAACAAAGTTGAAAAGGGGATATCAACATTGCCTGAATTGAAACCGGGAGAAATAATTTTTAACCAAGCGGATTGCGTCGCGCCGCTCAGCCTGGTGGCTCTGCAGAGCGCCAAGGAGCTGGGCGAAAAGATCAACGCGTATCTGACCAAGTGGGGCGCCAGCAGCAACCGCCCGCAGTCGACCTTTATGATTGAATCCGAATGCCCGCGATTTTCATCCGGCGACGGTAAAGGAATTATCAAATCCAGTATCCGCGGTGATGATGTTTTTATTCTTGTGGACGTGGGAAATTACGCCTGCAACTACAAAATGTTTGGCCGGGAGAATGCCATGTCGCCCGACGATCATTATCAGGATCTCAAGCGCATTATTCAGGCAACCAGCGGCAAAGCGCACCGCATCAACGTGATTATGCCTATTCTCTACGGCGGACGGCAGCACCGCCGCAACTACCGTGAGTCGCTCGACTGCGCGGTGGCTCTGCAGGAGCTGCAGAGCATGGGCGTATCCAATATCGTGACGTTCGACGCCCACGATCCTCGTGTGTGCAACGCCATTCCGCTGATGGGCTTTGACAACGTCATCCCCTCCTATCAAGCCCTCAAATCTCTCTTCCGCCATGTTCCCGATCTGCAGCCCGACCGCGATCATCTGATGGTTGTCAGTCCGGACGAGGGCGCCATGAACCGCAACATGTTCTATGCGTCGGTGATGGGTGTGGATCTCGGCATGTTCTACAAGCGGCGCGATTATTCCACTATCGTCAATGGCCGCAATCCCATTGTGGCACATGAATATCTGGGCAATACGGTTGAGGGCAAGGATGTGTTCATTGCGGACGACATCATTTCCTCGGGTGAGTCCATGCTGGATATCGCCTATGAGCTTAAAAAGCGCAAGGCCCGCCGCATCTATGCCTATGCTACCTATGCCATTTTTACCAACGGTCTGGACAGCTTTGACAAGGCCTATGAGGACGGCATTCTCTCCGGCGTGCTGGGCACCAACCTGACCTATCGCACCCAAGAGCTCAAGAGCCGGGAATGGTTCTATGAGGTGGATGTCTCCAAATATATCGCTTATTTCATTGCGGCACTCAACCACGATGTTTCGGTCAGTGTGATCATCGATCCCCATGAAAAGATTCAGAACCTGCTTACCAAGCGCCGCAACGGCGAGATCTAACGCGGCACGACAGGAGGAGTTGCTATGAGCAGCGACCAAGCGGCACAGACCATTGCGAATTTGAAAGCACAGCAGAACGCGGTGATTGCGGCGCATACCTACCAATCCCCCGACGTGCAGGACTATGCCGATATCCTGGGCGACAGTTTTGCACTTGCCCAAAAAGCCGCAGACACGCAAGCATCGGTCGTGTACATGTGCGGGGTGCGCTTCATGGCCGAAGGGGTGAAGATCCTTTGCCCCGACAAACGGGTGATTCTCGTGGAGCCCTCTGCCGACTGTCCCATGGCGCGGCAGATCGACCCCCAGCGGGTGCGCGATTTTCGCGCAAGCCACCCCGATACGGCGATTGTCGCCTATATCAACACCACGGCCGAGCTCAAAGCCTGCGTCGATGTGTGCGTGACCTCCTCCTCGGCCGTCAAAATTGTGCGCGCGCTGCCGCAGAAGGATATCCTTTTTATCCCCGACAAGAATTTGGGAGCCTATGTGCAAAAGCAGGTACCCGAAAAGCGCTTGCTTTTGTGGGACGGGTATTGTCCCGTACATAACGGTGTGACCGCGGCCGACATTCGCGCCGCCAAGGCACAGTTCCCCAGCGCGGCCGTGGCCATTCACCCCGAATGCCCCCCCGACGCGGTCGAGCTGGCCGATATGGTGGGTTCCACTGCGGACATTATTTCGTATATCCGCCGCACGCAGGGCGAAGTGATCGTGGCGACCGAACGCGGCGTCACGGATAAGCTTAGCCTGCAATATCCCGGTCGGCTGCATCAGCTGAAGGCCGGACAGTTGACCTGTCCCGATATGAAGCGCACGACGCTCGCGAGCGTTGTAGCCGCGATGCAGGGCACCGGGGGCGAGGAAATCCGCATGGACGCGGCGGTCATGGATGCCGCGCGCGCCAGTCTGACCAACATGATCCGACTCGGACAATAGTCCGTATTTTACGACATTAAGAAGGTCACGGTATGAACGATTTTGATGTTCTGATAGCTGGAGCGGGCGTATCCGGGCTGTATGCGGCGCTCAACTTTGCGCCCGACGTGCGCGTGCTGGTGTTGTCTAAAAAGGAACTGACACTGTGCAACAGCTTTTTGGCGCAGGGCGGTGTGGCGGCGGTCGTGGACAAGACCAACGACGATTACCGGTTGCATATTGCCGATACGCTGATTGCAGGTGGTTATAAAAACGATCTGCGCAGTCTGGAAA
>JAEZJA010000121.1 GCA_023415895.1 Bacillota bacterium | reverse complement strand
CATTGACGCTCTGGACGACATTGGTTTTAGCGCCGAGGAGTAACCCGGATGAGGACACGATGACACAAAAAGAGATGCAGCCAATGGCTGCATCTCTTTTTGTAACCGTGTGGGTTCACCGCATTGTTCTTTTGCTCAGTCCTTCGATTGATTGCCAAGGAAAGCCGCGCCGATGATTCCGGCATCGTTGCCCAAGGCGGCAACGCACAAAGCCGTCTGGTGGGAGCTGTATTTGCTGTAGCGCTCGTGCCGGATGTGTTCTTTAAGCGGCTTGATCAGCGTGTCGCCTTCCTTGCAGATTCCGCCGCCGATGCACAGCATTTCGGGCTGGAAGATGTTGATGACATTGACCAGACCGCAGGCAATGTAATGGATATAGGTATCCACGACCTGCTTGGCGACCTCGTCGCCGGCGCGCATGGCGTCAAAAGACGTACGTCCGTCCACCTGCTCAAGAGTGGGAGCAAACTTCCACATAGCGCTTTCGGGATGCTCCTTCATCGCGCGGCGCGTCTGGCGAATCAGCCCGGTCGCGGAAGCATAAGCCTCCCAACAGCCATTCCGTCCGCAGGTACAGGGTTCCCCGTCGATCTCGATGACCGTATGCCCCAGCTCGGCACCCGCAAAGTTGAAGCCGCTGTAAATCTTATCGTTGATGATGATACCGCTGCCCACACCCGTGCCCAGGGTGATGCACACAGCCGTTTTCACATCCTTGGCGGCGCCTGCAAGCGCTTCGCCATAGGCCGCCGCGTTCGCATCGTTTTCCACTGAAACCGGTTTGCCCAGCAGGTTGCTCAGCATGTCGCGCATGGGCAGGTTTTCAAAGCCCAGATTATTCGAATATTCCACAATGCCCGTATCGGCGTTGCACGTTCCGGGGCTTCCCACACCAACGTGCGCGATATCGTCCATAGTAAGCCCTGCCTGTGCTGTTGCCTGCCGTGCAACGCTTGCCATATCCTCAACAATATCCTTCGCAGGACGTGGGAGGTTGGTCTTGCAGCTGGCCTTGCTGATTATTTTATAATTCTCATCCACAACCCCGGCCACAATATTGGTTCCACCTAAATCAATGCCGATACAATACATCGCTGTTTCCTCCGTTACTTTTAAAATCTATAAATTCGTCATCATTACACCCGACTGGACAGCAGTTGAGCTGTCGTATGAGCAGCCGTCGCGATATGTGCGTTCATTCCTGCTGGCAGGAAGACACTGGAGCCCTTGTCCAATGGCAGAGACTGTCCCTCTCCCCACTCGAGCGTACAGCTTCCCTCCAGACACAACAGGGAGGTAAAGCTGTCGGCACAGCCGACCAACATCGTATCCGTCACCGTCAACAGCTGAGAAGTGAAGAACTCACAGGCCGCCAAGCGGCGGTAGGTTCCGCCCGGCATTTCCGTCACATCGCCGATCGCACCGTAGGGAATACCGGGAGGTGTCAGGGAAGTCACGTCCACCGCTTTATCAATATGCAGCGCACGCGGCTTGCCATCGGCACCCAGCCGGCCGTAATCCGAAACGCGATAGGTGGTATTGGAATTCTGCTGCACCTCAGCGATCAGAATTCCGGCACCAATCGCGTGAAGCGTTCCCGCCTGAATCAAGAAAACATCGCCCTTTTTCACAGCAACCCGGTTGCAAACCTCAAGCAGCGTGTTGTTTTCAATGCGCTCACGAAAATCTTTTGCGGTCAGACTGCCGGTGAAGCCGTAGATCAGCTCGGCTCCCGGCTCACAGTCGACGACATACCACATCTCGGTCTTACCGTATTCCCCCTCCACACGCAGGGCATAGTCGTTGCTCGGATGCACCTGAACTGACAGACGGTCACGCGCATCGATCAGCTTGATCAGGACAGGAAAATAAGAAAAGGCAGAGGCCTTCTCCCCCAGCGCCGCATTTCCCATCTGTTCCAGCGCTTGGGGCAGCGTCTTTCCGGCATATTCGCCGTTGGAGACTACCGACGCTCCGTCTTTATGACAGGACAGCACCCACGCTTCCGCCGCAATATCGCTGTCACATTGATATCCATACTCATCCTTCAGACGGCGACCGCCCCACAGATAATCCTTGACGGGCGGTTTTAACAGCAAGGGATAATACATTGATCGCTCCAGTCCTTTCATTATGTATACAAACGGTTTATTTCATGCATTCTTTCAGCACACCGGTCAGATCAAAAGCAGGAATAAAACCCTTCCCGGCGCTGCTGCGATCCTGGACATACCCGTTGGTCAGCCCCAGAGCCGTCAGATGCTCCCACACCTTGCGGCATTCGCGCGCCGTTGCCCGGCGGTTGAGTTCGGAATAAGGATACCCGCCGTCCATAGGGGTATACTGAAACATCAGGCTGACCCATACATCGTCGGCATGATGCCCCGCAAGCCAGTCGAGAACCTCAAACGAGGAGCGCGTATGCCCCGGCAGCAGCAAATGGCGCACCATCGTGCCGCGCACAGCCATGCCATCGGCGTCCAGCATCATGGGCCCTGTCTGCCGCGCCATCTCATCAATCGCCTGGGAGGCAAAATCAAAATAATCCGCCGCGCCCGACAGCCGCCCGGACAGCTCACGATCCACATATTTCAGATCGGGAAGGTAAACGTCCACCGCTCCCTCGAGCAGCCGCAGCGTTTCGGGCCGCTCATACCCGCTCGTATTATACACAATCGGAAGAGAGGGGCGATAGAGCTCCAGAGCCTGTAAAATGGCGAAGATATACGGTGTGGGGCTCACCAGATTTATGTTGTGCGCACCGGCAGCCTCCAACTCACGGAAAATATCGGCAAGACGTGCCGGTGATACCGGCTGACCCACCCCTTCCCGGCTGATCGGCCGGTTTTGGCAGAAAAGGCAGCGCAGTGTGCAGCCTGAGAAAAAGACGGTTCCCGACCCTCTTGTGCCGCTGATGCAGGGCTCTTCCCCATAATGCAGGGCCGCACGTGCCAGCACCGGCCATGACGGCATACCGCAGTAGCCGCGCCCGCTCGTCGGCGTACGCTGAGCTGCGCAGCGACGGGGGCATAGGGTGCAGGAGAAGGAATCGTCCATGAATCGTACCGGCCTTTCGCACATGTGATATTGAAATCTATGTAAGTATACCAGTTACTTGGGCGCGGCGCAATAAGGGATTACCCATATTTTTTGTACAACAGCGATTTTTATACTCCATCGCCATCCGCCGCAGATAATCTGTTTTGGGCATAATGAACGGGAGTGGATGCGTTATTTCTTCACTTTTTATACTGTATACAAATTTGTTATGATTTTAAAAAAAGAGATGATTTCATGTAGAAACTGTGGTATAATAGCTACACAAGCCCTTCCTATGACAATTAAGGAGTGATAAATGATGGGAAAAAGAATAACCGATAAGGTTACCTGGGTTGGCAAGGTCGACTGGGAGCTTCGCAAATTTCATGGAGATGAATATTCTACCCATAGAGGATCTTCTTACAATGCCTATTTGATTCAGGATAAAAAGACCGTACTGATTGATACGGTCTGGATGCCCTATGACAAAGAGTTTGTTTCCAAACTGAAAGAAGACATAGACCTGCACAAGATTGATTATATCATTGCTAACCATGGCGAAATCGATCACAGCGGTTCGCTGGAGGCTTTGATGAGGGAAATCCCCGATACCCCTATCTACTGTACGGCCAATGCGGTGAAGTCCATCAAAGGCCAATATCACCAGGACTGGAATTTTATTACAGTTAAGACCGGTGACAAGCTGGAGTTGGGTGACACCACGCTGACCTTTATCGAAGCGCCCATGCTGCATTGGCCGGATACCATGTTCACCTATAAGAGCGGCGACAACATCCTGTTCAGCAACGACGGCTTTGGCCAGCACTTCGCGTCGGAGTCCATGTTCAACGACTCGGTCGATCCGAGTGAACTGGAATCCGAGGCCATGAAGTATTACGCGAACATTCTCGCCCCCTTTAATCCGATGGTCACGCGCAAGATCAAAGAGATTCTCGACATGAACCTGCCCATTGACATGATCTGCCCCAGCCACGGCATCATCTGGAAAGACCAGCCGATGCAAATCGTTGAAAAATATTTGCAATGGGCAGACAGCTATCAGGAGAATCAGATTACCATCGTTTACGACACCATGTGGAATGCCACCCGCAAGATGGCCGAAGCGATTGCCGACGGCATCCGCCTGGCCGATCCGGATGTGACTGTTAAGCTGTTTAATGCCTCGAAATGGGACAAAACCGATATTATCACGGAGGTCTTCCGCTCCCGTGCCATACTGGTCGGTTCTCCCACCGTCGCCAACGGGTATCTCTACGCGATCGCCGGCATACTGGAGATGATTCGCGGCGGGAAGTTTAAGAACAAAAAAGCGGCCGCCTTCGGCAGCTATGGCTGGAGCGGTGAATCGGTTAAGTTGATCAATGAGGAACTGCACAAAGCGGGCTTCGAAGTCGTGGACGACGGCTTCCGCGTTAACTGGGTTCCCGATGAAGACATGATTGCCAAGCTGCGTGAATACGGCAAAACAATGGCCGTCAAGCTGTAAGGGGTTTGCCATTGTCTTCGATGCCTATACAATTCTATCGAATAAAAATCCACCGGCTTCTGAAGTGCTCCCTGGTTAACGGACAGAGAATAAGTCCCCCTGCCATAGGAATTCTTTGATTTACGCAAGCTGACATCGTTTTTCATACGGTGTCAGCTTTGTTTTAAGTTGAATTCGATGGTAATTGTAAAAATTGATGTAATCATCAATGAGGAGGCGAGCCTCCTCATTGGTTGCCGGTTTATGACGATATAGGCATTCACTTTTCAGTATGCCAAAGAAATTCTCTGCTGGAGCATTGTCAAGCGGTGTTCCGGGTCTTGACATGGAAGGTAAAATCCCATATTCTTTTGTTAGGTTAAAATACTCTTGTGAAGTGTATTGATAGCCTTGGTCGCTGTGGAGTAGTAGTCCATCAGCGACCTCCTTTTTTGCTTCTTTCACCGTTTCAAATACTAACTGGTTGCTGTTTTCAGTCATTACCTGATACGCTACAATAAAATTGTCATACAAATCCTTAATAGCCGATAAATACAGAGTTCCTTGTTTAGAAAAGATGTAAGAAACATCTGTTACCCATTTCTGATTAGGCTTCGTCGCTTGAAAATCCCGCTTTAGCCGATCTTCATATTGATGATATTGCCGGCAGTAGCCGTAGTACCGCCGTCTTCTGCGTATCTGTGAAAGTAGTCCGTACTTGTTCATAATCCGCAGAACAGCTTTATGGTTGATAACCAGACCGGTTTCGCGTAATAACCATATTTTAACCCGCCTATATCCATAGGTGCTATCGGTTTGCTTTTGACAATTGCTAATTAGCCCAGCGATCATTTCATCCGTATCAGGCTTTTCCATTCTTTTCAGCCAATCATAGAATCCGCTGCGAGATACCTCGAAAAATTTACACATAGCTATTACGTTATACCGATTCTTATGGCGATATATGACGCGATATTTTAAACTCGTCTTCAGCCCCTTCCTATTTCGTTCAGAAAATCCCGCAACAATTCGTTCTCCATTTTCAGACGTTCATTTTCTTTAACCAACTCTTTGGTGGATAAAACCGGGTTCTTTCTCGGGCGTCCTTTGGGGTCTGGTATGGGCTTTTGTCGGTTCTTTTTTCGGTTTTCCCGTTTAATAAAATCCTTTACTACCCATTTGTCTGCAAATCCCAATAGATCCGCTATTTCCTGATTTGTTTTTCCTTCTTCTTTAAACCTGTTAATTTCTTCTCTGTGTTCCTGTACCCGTGTATATCGTGTCCTTTTCATAGAGATACCCCCTGTTGTATTTTATTCTACAACAGGGGGTGGCTTTGTTCAATGTCCGTTTCTGAGGGTTCTGTTCATACGCCGGTGGGTATCTATTCGAGATAAACTGATATACAATATTAGCGAAAGTTATCAAAAGTATCGAATTCAAAGCTATTGGCATGGTCAAGGCCAAATTGAAGTATTTGGCTCATAAAAACGGCAGTACAGATGGCGGTAATAATGACAACCAACACCGTTACGGCGATCCAAAGGCCAAGCAGAAGCTTGCGTCGTTTGTTGTAGGTAGCCATTTGTTCGGGTGTCGGATAATCGACCGGCCGACCGCAGCGGGGACAGAAGGGAGCACCGGGAGGCAAGAGAGCATTGCATTGAACGCAAGACAGGTTGTGATTTTTGGAGCTGGCCTTTACAATAATATAAATCAGCGCTACGATGGGAAAAAAGCCGGACAGCACAGCCCACAGCAACGGGTTTTTGTCCATGCGATAGCACGCGTCGTTGTAGACGCAGAAGGCCAGCAGCAGGCTGGAGGCGATGCTCAGCAGGGATACCACGACCATGCCAACAATAAAGGGAACAAAAACTTCGGCTACATCGGTTGAGTAATACATTAGAACAACCTCGCTTTCAGAAAATAATTGGGTATAAATTTACCTACCGTTCCACCAGAACCGCCCGGACGGGCGATCCGTCGCTGCCCGCCAGCTTGAGGGGGGCAGCAAAGAGAAAATAGCGGCCTTCGCGCACATGGGACAGGTCCAGACCTTCCAGCAGTACCATCTCGCTGCCTAAGAGCTGACGATGAACTGCCACCGTACTTTCTGGGGTTGAAACCGACTGGGCCTCCACGCCCAGCAGGCGGATACCGGCGCCGGACAGCACAAAAGCGGCACTCGGACTAATTTGCATATGGCCCTTAAAGAGCACGCGTGTGTCCAGACGGGGCAGCAGGGCTTCGGCAGCATCCCCCAACAGCACGCCGTTGACTTCCACGACGCAGCATTCGCCCACACAGGCGTCCAGTTCTACCGAAGCAATATCCGAACCTTCGGGCATAAAATGCAAGGGCGCGTCGAGATGGGTTCCGTTATGTACGCACTGGGTAAGCAGGGAGGTATTGCACACATCCCCCAGCGCGATACGGCTCAGCGGAAGAAGCTCAGGAGAAGGATCACCGGGATACACAGGAGCATGCAGAAGCTCGCGCGTAATGTCAATCAGACGCACAAAACCACCCTCTTCCAGTAATATACCATAATAGAAAGTCAAGGTAAAGATCTAATTCATATTGCCTGTCAGCGCCATAATAACGGACAAAGCCGCGAGCGGCGCTGTTTCACAGCGAAGAATGCGGGGACCCAGCGTGGCAAGGTGCGCTCCCTGTGCCCGTAAGGCATCGATTTCGGAGGGTTCAAATCCTCCCTCGGGGCCGATCACGACGGCAAGACTGCGCGTAGTGGTATCCACCAGCTGGGACAACGGCTGACCACCGCCCTCGTAAAAGGTAATTACGGGCGAACCGTCTTCCCGCATGCGTTCGAGCGCCTGTGCAAAGGTCAGAGGCATGCTCACAACCGGAAGGATGCCTCGCCCGCTTTGCCCGGCGGCTTCATCGGCAATCTTTTGCCAGCGTTCGCGTTTTCGCGCGGCTTTTTCATCCAGACGGGCCACGCTGCGGCTCATCTCGACCGGTACAATAGCGGTGACGCCCAGCTCGACGGATTTTTGAATAATCCATTCGAGTTTATCGCTTTTGGGCAGTCCCTGATAGAGCGTGACCGCTGTCGTAGGCTCGCAGGAGGTGGGCGTGTGATACAGCACCTTGACGCAGACGGATTCCTCCTGCATCGACGTAATTTCGGAAAAGTAATCCGTGCCACGGCCATCACACACCGTCAGATTGTCGCCCACGCGCATGCGCAGCGCACGGCAGATATGACGGGCGTCCTGGCCCGAAATGACCGCGGTGTCGCCGCCCGCAAAATCCAGAAAAAAGCGCGGCATGGTGGTACCTCCTTGATTGGTTGATTATGCGCAACGGCAGACGAGGCACAGCCAGCCGCCGCTCTCATAACGGGTCTCTATGCGAAATCCACAACGGTGCAGCGCGTCGGTCACATCCTGCTCGCGCGTGTCAATGATGCCGGAGGTAATGTACACGCCGTCCGGTTTGAGGAAGGGCCGGATGCTTCCCGACAGGGAGATGATCGCGTCGGCGACGATGTTGGCCGCCACGATATCGTACTGGCCGGAGATTTTCTGCACCAGATCGCCCTCATGTATGG
>JAEZJA010000291.1 GCA_023415895.1 Bacillota bacterium | reverse complement strand
GCGTACAGGCGTGACCTGCACGCCAAGAGCCTTTTGAACATCGCCAATGCTGACATCGTCAAGGAAAAGATCACCTTCGTGGCGAAGCATGACCTCGGGAATGAGCACAAGATCACCCGGCTGCACCTTACCCCGCAGCTGGTCTATCAGATCGCCGCCTGTCACAAGTCCGGCAACGTTGATCTGCTCGCCGAAGAAGCGGTTGACAATCGGGATTACCTGCACCTGCAGCGACGGCCACTTGCGCTGCGCGCGGTTGACCAGCTCCTGCAGAAGAGGGGCGGCAGATACACCCGTCGCCAGGGTGATGCGGCTGCCGCGCGGGGCAGTATCGCCGTCATCCAATGCCTCGCGAAACTGCACTTCCAGCAGTGTCATGATCCCCACGCCGTTTTCCAGTTGGGAGAAGTCTCCGTAAAATCCCTCACCGGGAAGGGGAAGACCCGCGCGAAGATACAGCTCGTCTGCCGGATAAAAGATGCGCATACCATGTTCTTTCACCATTGTATTCCCGAAGTCTTCCATCTGGTGAATAACCGCGGCAGCCTCCTCTTTCGTCAGCATACGCAGCGGATACAGTCCCTCACGGTAGCGTGTCAGTCCCACGGGTACGGCCGCTACGCTTTCCACAGCGGGGACCAGCGCTGCCAGATCGTTCATGGTGCGCTGCAGCTCCTCGCCGTCGTTGAGGCCGGGGCAAATCACCAGTTGGCATTCCATACGGATACCCGCATCCGCGAAGCGCTTGAGTACCGACAGACGCTCACCGGCGAAACGGTTGCCCATCATTTTGCAGCGCAACTCAGGATTGGTTGTGTGCACCGAGATGTTGATCGGGCTGATGTGCATGGAAATGATGCGCTCGATCTCATGCTCGGACAGATTGGTCAGCGTGATATAGTTGCCGAAGAGGAAGGACAGACGGCTGTCATCATCCTTGAAATAGAGCGATTCCCGCATTCCGGGAGGCAGCTGGTCAATGAAGCAGAAGAGGCATTTGTTGCGGCAGGAGCGCTGCTGATCCATCAGATAGGTCTGAAATTCCAGACCGATATCCTCCTGTGCCGGCTTGCGCAGACGCAGCAGGTGTTTGCGGCCCTTGCGGCTGAGCTCAAGCGACAGCACCGGCTCGGTCAGATAGAAACGATAATCAAGCACATCCTCGATGTCATGTCCGTTGATGCGCAGCAGCTCATCGCCCACACGAATACCGCGGCGCTTGGCGATGCTGCCTGCCTCCACGCCTGTGATTGTCACTCCCATACCGTTGCCCTTTCTATTCTAACCAAATGCGCTCAATAATCGTATACAAAAATAGAGAAGGATTGCTCCCTCTCTACTTTTCTGCTGCCCTGTTACCGGGACAGGGTTTTAGGCATCCTTTTTCACAATTTGCCGGCCATTGTAGTAGCCACAATTTCCGCAGAGACGGTGCGGGCGCTTATACTCTCCGCACTGTGGACATTTCATGAGCGCCGGAGCATCCATCCGCCAAACATTGGAGCGCCGTTTGTCGCGCCGAGCTTTAGATGATTTTCTCTTGGGTACCGCCATCGTCAGCACCTCCTTATGCTAATAAAAACTTTACTGTGGCATCCATTGTCTCAAAACCTCAAGACGGGGATCGGTCGTGTCACTGCGGCAACCGCAAAGCCCCTCATTGAGATTTTTGCCGCATTTCGGACAAAGCCCGCGGCAATCCTTCCGGCAAAGATCCTTCGACGGAAGGGCGAGAATCAAATCCTCGCGCACCAGCTCGTCGAGAGAAAGCTGATAATTATCCACCAGGACGAGCTCATCGTTGTCCTCGTGGTTCAAAGAAGTAACCAGAACATGTTCGATCGGAACCTCGATCGGACGCTGAAACTCTGACAGACAGCGGTCGCACACACCTTCATGAAGGAAAGCGGCCGTTGCGCGCAAAGTGACAATATCCGCCGAAACCCGAACCTCTCCCACAACCCGCACGGGATGTGAAAAGGGGTGGACGTTCTGATACTCCAGACCGGAAAAGTCCATCTCACAATCTATGGGCAGACAATTGAGTTCGCCCATAAATAGCGGTTTCAGTTGTAAAAGCATAGTTCACCTCAAGTGTCACGGTAAATATTATATAGACAGTGGTTACGTTTGTCAAGAAGAAAATAATGATTGTTCGGATAAGCGATGATAAGCGATGAAAAGGGAGATAAGCGTTATGGCTTGGCACAGGGGTGGGCTTCGATGGCGGGCTTTGGAACAAAGGGCTGGGCTTCGCGATCACCGATATCCCGCACGATCAGGAAGGGGGTAAGCTCATCGTCCTGACCTGCCGGGTTGTCCCAAATCAGATCGGCGAGGAACTCCTCGGGCTTGTCCAACAGAGAGGGTGAGCGGCCCAGTACCTCCACATTGATGTCGTTCGCATCCACGATGAGGCACTGGATGCCGGTGGCCTCCTCAATATCCGCGCACACCTTGTCCGGCTGCTTGGGATTGAGGACGGCAAGCGTGTGATAGGTCTCGAAGGAGGAGTGGCTATAAAAACCGTCAATGCCCGACACGTCCTGACCCACAATCTTATAGAATACACCCCGCTTGCCGAACAGGCGGCAGATGCCGCCGCAAAAGCAGGCCCAGAGGATCAGGGGCAGGCCCTTCATGTTAATTGCAAGCTGCAGCTTGTAGGGTTCGTCCATGCCAATGCCGTTGCTGTTGCTCGTGGCAAATTTCGACAGAAACTTTGCCCAGAAGCTCAGTTTGACGTCCTTCATTTCGACGGTGTTGTTC
>JAEZJA010000260.1 GCA_023415895.1 Bacillota bacterium | reverse complement strand
CTGACAAGCGAGGCTTGCTGGCTTGATTCAGGTTCCCTTGGTGCGAAAACCTAGGTGAGATTTCAACCTTAAATGGTTATTTTGTGGAAAGTTCCTCTGTGGTCAGCCATTATACGGTGTTGCCCTAATACAATTTCTTTAACATTCGTTGGCGAAATTTATGACTTGTCTTTTTTTCTTGACTTTATTTTAGCAAATATATATAATGATTAACATTGAATAATGATTTACAAATATGGTTTTTTGTTCGAAAGGAAGAGATTAAAATACATACCGATCCAACTTTTTTTCATATTTTTCCTTTTGATCTAACAAATTTAGAATTAAAGCAGTGTGGAACACAGCAATGCCAACCTGGTAATTCGTATGGACCTGCTATTAGAGATATCTATTTATTGCATTATATCGTTTCCGGAAAAGGACATTTTAATAACGGAAAGACCATATACGAAATACAACCGGGAGATATGTTCTTAATTACACCTGGCGTTTCAACATTTTATCAATCCAGCTACGAGGAACCTTGGCGGTATACTTGGGTTGGATTCTCCGGTAAATCCGCTGATCAGCTGTTGCATAGAATTGGACTGAGCATGGATACCCCCATCCTTCGCAATACGGAATGTTACCGCTATTTTGACGCTATGGAGCAAAAATGTCGCGATAAGGAAAGCGATGCCTATTCTAATTCGCTATTTATCCTAGGAAAATTGATCCAGATGTTTTCTTATTTGTGCAGTTTTACCACACCGCAAGCATACAGCGTTTCCGATCACATCGTTGATTTTTTCTCCAACAATATCGGTTCTGCCATTTCTATTTCACAATTAGCTGCGGATTTCGGATTTTCCAGGGCGTACTTAAGTACGCTTTTTAAGAATGAAAAAGGCATTTCCCCAAAGCAATACTTGTTGAACTTGCGAATGGAAAAAGCCCGTTGTCTTTTACTGGATACCGATCTTGATATCAATTGCATCGCACGCAGTGTAGGCTACGAAGATCCTTTATTATTTTCAAAGCAATTTAAGCATAAATATGGAATCAGCCCTAGAAATCTTCGCAACAAACATTCATTTATCGCTCAAGAAACGACTAACGAACCATAATTAGAGGCCACTGCACTCATTGATGCCGTGGCCTCTAATTATGGTTCTACAGGCTTTTACGATGTCCATTCCAGCTCACTACTTATTAACGTCCACATGGAATAAAGAAAACTATTTTGATATAATTATGGCATTTTGTTTTATTCTCGAATTTAACTAAATAATCGTATGTAAATATCTTGCCTTTTTTGTTTTTTGTTGTTATGCTGTTTCAAAATGGAGGTATGATCATGTCAATTACCTATGATTCCAAAACTCAGACTTTTTTTCTTGACGGTCAAAATATAACCTATGCATTCTTTATAAACGATCAAAATTATGCGGAACATTTATATTACGGCGCCACGATTCCTCATGATTCATTATTATATACACGTTTCCTAGATGGCGCCCACTCCTTTATACCTACTCCCCCAGGTAAAGACGATACAAAAGGTTATCAATATTACCCTTCAGAATTGACCTTCTACGGTTGTGGAGATTACCGGGAACCCTGTGTGCTGACCGAAACCGTTGACGGAGACAGAGTGTGTGAGCTTCTGTACGACGGCTATGAAATTCTAAACAGCAAGCCGCCTATAAAGGGAATGCCATCCCTATCCGGTGACGAAACTCTGATAATTCGCTTAAAAGATAAGTATACTCATTTGGCCGCCGATTTGTTTTACACCATCTATGAAAACAGTGATGTGATCGCCCGGCGAGTTGTCTATTACAATGAAGGTGAAAGCCGTATCACGCTTCGTCGCGCATATTCTTTTACACTGTCGCTTCCCGGAAATAATTTTGAGATACTATCCTTATATGGTGTATGGGCGAAAGAACGTCATATTCAAAAAAGCCCACTTCATCACGGTGTGGTTTCTATCGACTCCAAACGGACCTCATCCTCAGCCGTACTCAACCCATTCATGGCAGTAATGTCCAATGGGGCCACTGAAATATGCGGTGAGGTGTGGGGGATCAGTCTGGTCTATTCCTCCTCCTTTGTTTTAAAGGCGCAAGGATTGCCAGATGGTGATACTCTTGTAACGGGCGGTATTCAAGACCTCGATTTCTCTTGGCAACTTAATCCCAGTGATACCTTCGAAACGCCGGAAGTCGTCATTGCTTTTTCAAATGAAGGACTTGGCGGTATGAGCAGAGCTTATCACCGTGTCTTCCGTGCACATTTGATCAACCCGCGATTTGTGAATACACCTCGCCCATTACTAATTAATAATTGGGAAGGTACCTATTTTGATTTTGATACCAACAAATTAAAGGCCATTGTCGATGCGGTTGCCGACACGGGTATTGATACCTTTGTGCTTGACGATGGATGGTTTGGCAAACGTGATGACGCACGGTCAGGACTGGGGGATTGGTTTGTCAATACACGCAAGCTTGACGGTGGTCTCAAGCCTTTGATCGATTATGTTCATTCGAAAGGTATGCGCTTCGGACTTTGGTTTGAACCAGAAATGGTTAGTGAGGATTCCGATTTGTTCCGCGCCCATCCCGAATACGCCATTGGTGTGCCATCGCGTCCCCGCTGTTACGAACGACACCAATATATGCTGGATTTAACTCGTCCGGAAGTATGCGACCATATTGTAAACACCATGAATCGTGTGTTGTCTGAAAATAAAATCGACTATGTGAAATGGGACTATAACCGCAATGTAACGGAATTTTTCGCACCCGGACGAGACCCTAGCAGACAAGCGGAATTTTCACACCGTTACGCTTTGGGTTTGTATAATTTGTGCGAGCGGATCGTTGAAGCCAATCCTCATGTTTTCTTTGAAGGTTGTTCTGGTGGCGGAGCACGTTTTGATCCGGCTATGCTGCGATACTTTCCACAAATTTGGACATCTGACAATACCGATGCAGAAGATCGTACTTTGATACAATACGGCACTTCTCTTGTATATCCTTTGTCAGCTATGAGCTGTCATGTTTCGATTTGTCCAAACCACCAAACCTCTAGAATTACCCCTTTTGAAACACGTGCGCATATCGCCTCTTTGGGTGCTATGGGTTATGAGTTGGATACGACATTGCTAACGTCTGAAGATCATGACGCTATCCAACGTCAGACAAAAGAATATCGTAAACTGGAGGATCTGATTTTAGATGGGGATGTTTATCGTTTAGCTAATCCATTTGAAGGTAACTTTTTTAGTATGGTTACTGTCTCTCGTGATAAAAAGAATGCTGTGCTCACTGCTTATCGCAGAATGGGAAGCATTAACAATGAGATCAAACGTATTCGTGTTGTGGGATTGGATCCGTTGTTACAATACACGATTCCCGAGTTGGGCATCACCGTGTCTGGCGCTACACTGAGCAATGTCGGGCTCATTCCTAAATTCACATCGGGTGATTTCCGCACAATACGCTATCACTTTCATGCGAATTGATTGAGTGTATCCCATAAAGAAATGTAGTGCATAGTTAGCAAAACACCCTCCACGAAATGGAGGGTGTTTTCACAGTATAGCTTTCTACGCTTCTTCACAGAGTTTATTTAGGCTGTATTTTCCCTCAACAATTGGTTCACGGTTGATCCACTTTCCGTTCGTAAAATCAGGAAAAGCTATTGGTTGACCGCCCAACGCGATGGATTGTTCCGATAATACAGAAATACACGTCCATACCGCCGTATCATCACATCAATTGGTGTTGGAGCCTGCCTTTTTACACTATCAAAAAACGTGCTGAGAACCAAATAATCCATGCCATCGTGGCCGGCATCGGTATCCGGTACGTAATTTTCCCAAATTGGATGGTTATGCTCTTCTTTCATTGTTTCCGCCTTGTTCCATTGCTCTTTCCAGCAAAAATCAAACTGATTGTGAACCCCGTCAATAACCAAAAAATCAAAGATTGGAAACGCCGGGAAGCCCGCAGATTCGGGCATATTCGGCTGGCGTAAGGTGTGTTTTTTAACGCTCGAAATCGTTGCCCGTTACTCGTTTAGGGTGCTGGGTTTATCTTTTATTGGGGTTCTCGTGTGGCAAGCGATTTCTTCCTCGTCTTTTTGCGCAAGTGCAGACCCTCTTCATAATACAAGCGGCACACACGCTTATGATTGATTTCCTA
>JAEZJA010000195.1 GCA_023415895.1 Bacillota bacterium | reverse complement strand
CCGAAAGCCCTTGACAATGTCGGCATCGGAGCATAAGGCAATATTGGTTTGCGTGAGAAAATCCGGGCGTGCCAAATTATCCGCGTCAAAAACGGTGATAGCATCATATGTAGCCGGATAGTCCTTTTCAATATGCTGCAGCAGCCAGCGCAAGGCAAAGCCTTTCCCGATCTGGTTGGTATCAAAACGCTCATAGACAATCGCACCGTGCCGACGGGCCTCCTCAGCCGTCTCATCGGTACAGTTGTCTGCTGCGACAAAAATATCAAATTGGTCTTTTGGATAATCCTGCGCATGCAGACTATCCACCAGGCAGCCGATTACCTGTTGCTCATTGCGTGCACAAACCACCACGGCAAATCGATGAAGCTTGTCGGCGGTGATGGTTTTCTTTTTAAATGGAAACAGCCCGAAGAGACCGATAACTACCTGCCAGAGCAGTATCGGCGTCGTGATGATGGTCAGTATGATGGTGATCGTGCGCAGAACACATTCCAATTCCTGCATAAGAGACCTCCTTCGGACGGATATGAGAGTATTATATCCAATTTTTACTATTCATACAATGGGGTTGTCTCATTTTTTACCACAAATTCAATTAAAGAATTCTTAAAATTTTCCTAAGCAGGGTTGCTTTTTGGAAAAAGCTATGGTAGTATAAGATTATACTTATTACAATATTAGAATTTGTACAGGAGGATACGTCATGGATTGGAATACTCTGAAAGGCACAAAAACCGAACAAAATTTATCGACTGCATTCGCTGGGGAGAGCATGGCACGCAACAAATATACTTACTATGCCTCCAAAGCAAAAAAAGAGGGCTATGAGCAGATTGCTGCCCTGTTTCTTGAAACAGCCGACAACGAAAAGGAACATGCCAAGCTTTGGTTCAAAATGCTGCACGGCAACGATATGCCTGACACCATGACCAATCTGGAGGATGCGGCTTCAGGCGAGAATTACGAATGGACGGATATGTACGCAAATTTTGCTAAGGAGGCTCAAGAAGAGGGCTTCCCCGAGATCGCCCGTCGGTTTGAGTTGGTTGCTGCCATTGAGAAGAAGCATGAAGAAAGGTATCGTCAGCTGCTTGAAAATCTGGGCAACGGAGAAGTCTTCAAAAAGGGTGAGGTTGTGATCTGGAAATGCCGTAACTGCGGTCATATCCATGTGGGCACTTCGGCCCCTGAACTTTGCCCAACCTGCCTGCATCCCAAAGCGTATTTCGAACTGGCTGCGAGCAATTACTAAAGAGTATAAAAGAGTACATACGCATTGCAAAAGAACCGTCTCAGTCATTGAGACGGTTCTTTTGCAATCATCAGAAAGGCATTCCGCTATTCAGATGCGGCAGACGAAGAGGATTTCTTGAACGAACGAATCGTTCGCTGCGCTTTATTCCGTCAGCAAATAGTTGCCACTCAGGCGCACCGTCCCATAATCGCAGCTTTTCCCCCCGTAGTTCCACTTGATATGGTATTTGTCTGCCGTGTGGCAGCTGACGGCGGGCGTACCATCTCCCATCGTGCCCACACATAGCGCCGTGTGGTTCCAATACCCGTCCGTCGCAAATCCGCTGTTCCATCGGTAAAAGACGGGGTCTCCCGGCTGCAGTAGAGCGGACGCGCGATATCGTTTCCCGCCCCATCGCAGGAAGCGGCCGGCAGCATCATCCATGCGCAGCACGGCAACGCCCTGTCCGATGGCAGGTGTACCTCCCGCTCCGGTCAACAAAGCATACAGCTTGGTGGAGGAAATCCATGCATCAGACCCCATGGCGGCCGTGCCGTTGGGAGTCCAAGACTCTGTGAGAGGCATCCCGCCGGCATACAGGCATTGGGAGGCAAAATTGCAGCAGTCTCCTCCCAGTCCGGTCAGGTTGGGATAGTCCTGTGTGTTGTAGGGAAACACCCATTTGTCGGCATAAGCAATGGCAGCCGACGGACGGTAGGCACCAACGAATTGAGCTGCGTTGACCTTGAGCGCCGGGGACTTGGAGCGCACAGGTGCCGGCAGGGTGGAGGGGTTGCCGGCATAGAGGATATAATCGGGATTATTCAGCCTGTCAGGCGAGGCGGCGTAGGAGGGGCGTCCTTCGTCGTAATCATCGGACAGCAGTACAAAGCCGCCGTCATCACCGCGCTGTAGAGTGACTACGTGGCGGACGCCACAGCCCGACAGGTCAGCGGTTTGAGGGGTGGAATACCCCCGGTACCAGGTACGGAACCACTGAAATTCATATAGGAAATAGATGACACGGTCACCCGTGTCCCGCCACCGATCAATACGGATATCGGCGCTTGCTCCAGAAAAGTGGCAGGCCCATGCTCTTTTCAGCTTGCGAAGCTGGGCAATGCGTGTTTGCTCATTCTTTCGAACGGTGTCGGAAAGAGCAAGCGATTCGCCATCGGACGGCGGGGTGTTTATCCCTGCTGCGTGTGCAAAACTGTTACACCGGAGAGAAAAATAGTCTATGAGCAGTGAAGCGGCAGCTTGATCGCCGATGGGGATGCCATCGGCTGCCTGTAGGCGTATGTCGCCAAGAACAAAACCATCGGGCGGGCCACTGGAAAGCCAGGTTAGAACCGACAATAGCAGGATCGCCGCTGCCGCAGCAGCGACAGCAAG
>JAEZJA010000056.1 GCA_023415895.1 Bacillota bacterium | reverse complement strand
GGTGAATCCATCGTGGCATGCAGAACGGATAACCCCGATTTTTCCCGCCTGACCATCGTGGCTACGGGGGATGAAGCGACCTTTACTCAACTGAGGCATCAGCTGCTCAAGCTCGAAGATATCATTAAAGTGCGGGTGTTAGAGCCGGACGAATGCTCCAATAGTGAGCTGTTGCTGGTCAAGGTTAAGGCGATGGGGCAGGAGCGCAACGATGTTGTACGGCTGCTTCAAGCCTACGGTGCGCGCATTCTGGATATCGGCGACGCATCGGTCACAGTCGAAATGACCGGTCAGACGGAAGAGGTTGACCGCTTCGTGGAACAGATCGACCGATTCGATGTACTGGAATTCGCGCGCACCGGCGTCAATGCTCTCAAACGCGGCGATACATCCATTTACGACGAAGAGGCTTAACCGCTCCCGGCGCAGATTCACCGAAAGTTGAGGTATCATGATGAAGCGAACCATTGAAATTGTTGATTCCACCCTGCGTGACGGCGCACAGGGCGAGGGAATATCCTTTTCGGTAGACGATAAGCTGGCGGTCACCCGTCTGTTGGATACACTGGGCATCCCCTTTGTGGAAGCGGGAAACCCCGGCTCCAACCCTAAAGATCTTGAATTCTTCCGCCGCGCTTCCGAGCTCCATCTCAAAAACACCCGGCTGGTGGCCTTTGGCTCCACGCGGCGCAAGGGCGTCCGGGTGGAGGAGGATGCCAATGTACAGGCACTGCTGACGGCAGATACGGATACCGTGGCGCTGTTCGGCAAGTGCTGGGACTTGCATGTGTATGATATACTGAAAACAACCGAGCAAGAAAACTATGCGATGATTGCGGATACGGTTGCCTTTTTCAAGGAACACGGTAAGCGCGTGATTTTCGACGCCGAGCATTTCTTTGACGGTTATCGTGCCAATCCCGTTTTTGCGATGAAGGCGCTGGAATCGGCCGCAACGGCCGGGGCTGACGTGCTCGCCCTCTGTGACACCAACGGCGGCACCTTCCCCGAGGACGTTTATGCGATTACCAAAAGGGTTGTGGAATGCTTTGAATCCATGGGTACGGCGGTGGGCATTCACGTGCACAACGACGGCGGCATGGCCGTGGCCAATTCCGTGATGGCAGTCGCGGCGGGTGCTTCCCATGTGCAGGGTACCTATCTCGGCTTCGGGGAGCGAAGCGGCAACGCCAACCTGTCCTCGATCATTCCCAATTTGCAACTCAAGCAAGGGTATTCCTGCATTCCCGAGAGCAATCTGGCGCTGTTGACGCCCACGGCCCGCAGTTTGGCGGAAATCGCCAATGTAAGGCTCAACCGCGGCGAGCCGTACGTGGGAAGCAGCGCTTTCGCACACAAAGCAGGCATGCATGCCGACGGAGTGCTCAAAAATTCGGCGACCTTCGAGCACGTCAACCCCGAGGCGGTGGGCAATGAACGCCGCTTCCTCATGAGCGAGATCAGCGGCCGCACAGCGGTGCTGGAAAAAATCCGTGGCTATTGTCCGAAAATCACCAAGGAATCACCCGAAATCTACGCCATTATCGAGCAGCTCAAACGCATGGAACTCGAAGGGTATCAATATGAGGGCGCGGACGGCAGCTTTGAGTTGCTGGTGCGCAAGTGTATGGGTCAGCTTCATTCCTTCTTCGATCTCGTCTACTACCGCATTACGGGGGAAAAACCCTACGCGCCCGACCAAAGTGCGGTGGCGACGCTAAAGGTGCAGGTGGGGGAACAGGCCAAGACGGCAGCAGGCGAGGGCAACGGCCCTGTCAATGCGTTGGATAAGGCGCTGCGCAGTGCGCTGAGCGGTTTTTACCCCACGCTGTCAGGCGTGCATTTGGTGGACTACAAGGTGCGCGTCATGGATACCAAGCAGGCAACGGCCGCTCGTGTTCGTGTACTGATCACCTCCACCGACGGCAAGAGGGAGTGGACGACGGTCGGGGTGTCCAGCGATATCATTGAAGCCAGTTGGATCGCGCTGAGTGATTCCATTGAGTATAAACTTATCAATGACGGCTTACAGTCCAACCAGGATTGAACGCAATCCTGGTTGGTGAAACCAAAATAGGAGGCATCACAAATGGGTATGACAATGACGCAAAAAATTCTGGCAGCTCATGCGGGTCTGCCGGAGGTCAAGGCCGGACAACTGATCGAGGCCAAATTGGATCTCTGTCTGGGCAATGACATCACCTCTCCCGTGGCGATCAACGAGTTTGAACGCTGCGGCGCCTGCGGCGTGTTCGACAAGAGCCGCGTGGCGCTCGTTATGGACCACTTTACGCCCAACAAGGATATCAAGGCGGCGGAGCAGGTCAAACGGGTACGCCAGTTTGCAGGCAAATACGACGTGGAGAATTTCTTCGACGTCGGACGTATGGGCGTGGAACACGCCATTCTTCCCGAGCAGGGACTGGTCGGACCCGGCGACTGCATCATCGGCGCGGACAGCCATACCTGTACATACGGTGCCCTCGGTGCCTTCTCCACGGGTGTGGGCTCTACCGATCTGGCCGCCGCGATGGCGACCGGCACGGCCTGGTTCAAGGTGCCTTCTGCTCTCAAAATCGAACTGGTCGGAAAGCCCGCTGCTTTTGTTGGCGGCAAGGACGTCATTTTGGATCTGATCGGCAGAATCGGTGTGGACGGCGCGCTGTATCGTTCGCTCGAATTCACGGGCGAAGGACTGCGTCACCTGACCATCGATGACCGTCTTTGCATCGCCAACATGGCGATTGAAGCGGGCGCCAAAAACGGCATTTTCCCTGTGGACGATGTGACGCTGGAGTATGTCAAGGATCGGTTCCAGAGAGAAGTCAAGATCTTTGAGGCCGATGCCGATGCGGAGTATGACGAGGTCATCACGATTGATCTGTCCGCGCTGCGTCCCACGGTGGCCTTCCCGCATCTTCCCGAGAATACGCAGACCATTGACGAGTGCGGTGGCAAGGTCAAAATCGACCAATGCGTCATCGGCTCGTGCACGAACGGCCGTCTGTCGGATATCCGCGCGGCGGCCGAAATTCTCAAGGGACGCAAGGTTGCCAAGGGCGTGCGCTGCATCGTGATCCCCGCCACCCAGCAAATTTGGCTGGACAGCATGCATGAAGGACTGTTCGATATCTTCGTCGAAGCCGGTGCGGTCGTGTCCACACCTACCTGCGGCCCTTGTCTTGGCGGACACATGGGTATTCTCGCTGCGGGTGAGCGGGCGGTATCCACCACCAACCGCAACTTTGTCGGGCGCATGGGTCATGTCGACAGCGAGGTTTATCTCGCGAACCCGTATGTGGCGGCGGCCTCTGCCGTGACCGGGTATATTACCGATCCTGCGGCACTGGATTAACGAAAATATTCAGGCAGGCTGTTTTATGCGGCCGACCGTGCGCACTGCCGCCGCAGGCGGACGGCATGCCTTTCTTGAACCGGCGGAGAAAGGAAGTAACCTTATGATCGCACAAGGCAGAGTTCATAAATACGACGATAACGTCGATACCGATGTTATCATCCCGGCGCGTTACCTCAATACCTCCAGCCACGAGGAGCTGGCGGCTCACTGTATGGAGGACATCGACAAGGAATTTGTCAACAAGGTTCAAAAGGGCGATATCATGGTCGCCAACAAGAACTTCGGCTGCGGCTCCTCGCGTGAACACGCACCTATTGCTATTAAAACAAGTGGTATTTCCTGCGTGATTGCCTCCACTTTTGCGCGCATTTTCTATCGCAATGCCATCAACATTGGTCTGCCCATACTGGAATGTGACGACGCGGCGAAGGATATTCAGGCGGGGGATGAGGTTGCCATTAATTTTGATACGGGTCTGATCCAAAATCTCACCACGGGAAAATCCTATCAGGCCGAGCCCTTCCCGCCCTTTATTCAAAACATCATTTCCAAGGGTGGTCTGCTCAACGCCATTCAGGACAGACTGTAACTCCCCATAAAGCCAACTGAAAAACGGCCGGTTTATGTTTTTTCATAAGCCGGCCGTTTTGTAACTTGGTCACAGAAATCCCTCCTTGAAGCGGGTATACTAAAGTCAGAAAACAAAACCAAACAACTTTAGGAGGAAAATGATATGTCTGTACTAACCATTACAAAAGATAATTTCCATAGTGAAGTCCTTAAATCTGAAAAGCCCGTATTGATCGATTTCTGGGCGAGCTGGTGCGGCCCCTGCCGGATGCTGTCGCCGGTGGTCGATGAAATTGCCGAAGAGACCGACGATGTCAAAATCGGGAAGGTTAATATCGATGAACAGCCCGAGCTTGCCGAGAAATTCGGTGTTATGAGTATTCCTACCCTTATTTTTATCAAGGACGGCAAGGTCGATGACAAATCCGTCGGCGTCAAACCCAAATCCGCTATACTGAATATGATCCGTCAGTAAAGGAAAAGCAGCGGAGGTGCTTATGCGCTTCCGCTGCTTGTGATGAGATATTGACCAGAAAGCGTACATACGCTATTCTAAAGATACGCTATAAAATAAAGTGGGGAGGTTATCAGGATGAAAACAGTCATCATCGGTGGCGTTGCGGGCGGTGCCAGCTGCGCTGCCAGACTGCGCCGACTGGATGAGCAGATGCAGATTGTCCTGCTTGAGCGCGGCGAATACATATCCTATGCCAATTGCGGCTTGCCCTATCATGTGGGCGACGTCATCAAGTCCCGCGACGCGCTGCTGCTGCAGTCGCCCGAAGCCATGAAGAGAAAATATAAGGTTGATGTTCGGGTCAAGAATGAGGTGACGGCCATCGACCGGCAGAAAAAGACGGTCACAGTACGGCGACTGGAAACGGGAGAGACCTATGAGGAATCGTACGACATGCTGGTGATATCCACCGGTTCGTCACCCGTGCGCCCGCCCATTCCGGGCATTGACTCCGACCGCATTCAGACGTTGTGGACGGTTCCGGATACCGACCGTATCCGCTCGATGATCCATGAGCAGGGAGTCCAATCGGCGGCCGTGATCGGAGGAGGGTTCATCGGTCTGGAAATGGCCGAAAACCTGCGGCATGCCGGGTTAAAGGTTACATTGATTGAAGCGATGGATCAGGTCATGGCACCGCTGGATTTCGAGATGGCGCAGCTTCTTCATGAGACCATCCGTCAAAATGGGGTGGA
>JAEZJA010000143.1 GCA_023415895.1 Bacillota bacterium | reverse complement strand
GGCTCTATAATAAATGTTGGGGTAACGAATAGAGCGTAACTACAAAAGTATAAAAAAGTAGAGCATATTCGAACAAAAACCTTTAAAATGGAAATTGCTACATCACCATTTGGAGGTCATCGAATATGCTCTACTCACATTTTACAGAAAAACTGCTTGGATTAAAAGGGATAATCATTAAAAATATTACCCAAACAGAAAAAGTTACTTCAATAGAGATCGAAATGGAGTTAAAACCGCACGATTGTCCTTGTTGCGGTACCGCAACAAGGACAATCCACGACTACCGCAGACAGAAAGCCAAGGATATCCCTGCTTTCGGCAAGCATATACTGCTATATCTTAGAAAAAGAAGATACAGATGCCCGCATTGCGGCAAAAGGTTTTATGAAGAAAACAGCTTTCTTCCGAAATATCACCGTATGACAAACCGACTGTGTGCTTATGTAATTCAGCAACTCACAGACGTCCGCTCCTTCTCCAGCGTTGCCAGAGAGGTTAACCTCTCTGTGTCAACGGTAATCCGCATATTTGATTTCGTACAATACGCGCCATCCAAACTTTCATCTGTACTCTCCATTGATGAGTTCAAAGGAAATACAGACAAAGAAAAATATCAATGTATCATCACCGATCCTGTGAGCAGGCGAATACTGGACATATTACCAAGCCGGGAAAAGCACCGGTTAACTGCATATTTCAAGAAGTTTGAACGTACTCAAACAACATATTTCATCAGTGATATGTGGAGTACCTACGCAGATATTTCCGATACCTTCTTCAAAAATGCAATCTTTATCGTGGACAAATACCATTACATAAGGCAGGGGATCTGGGCATTTGAAGCTGTAAGAAAAGAAGTTCAGAAACAGCTTCCATCGGGCAGGCGAAAGTATTTCAAGCGCTCCAGAACTTTGCTGAACAAGCGCTACGAGTTTCTTTCTGATGAACAGAAACAGCAGGTAAATATGATGCTGTATTCCAGTGAAAAGCTAAGAAATGCATATTGGCTGAAAGAAAGTTTCCTAAAGATACTGGACTGTAAGGACAGTAAGAGTGCGCGGAAAGAATTGTCTAACTGGGTTATGGCAGCTTCTAATTCGGATATGAAACGGTATGTTGACTGTGCAAAAACGATGGTAAACTGGTCGATTGGTATTCTTAATTCATTTGACTGTAACTATACAAACGGCTTTACAGAGGGCTGCAACAACAAAATCAAGGTCTTGAAAAGGAACGCTTACGGTTACAGGAATTTTAGTAGATTTAGAAACAGAATCCTTCACATTTTTAACCATGACAAAAATGAGGTGGCTTGACCGCCACCTCACTCATGCAGTTTCATTTCATGGGTTTACCCCAACTATTGACAAAGAGCCTCTATTCGTTACACATTGAACCGGAACAGGACGATGTCGCCGTCCTTCATGACATACTCTTTGCCTTCGGAGCGGACAAGCCCCTTTTCCTTGGCGGCGGTCATGGAGCCGCAGGCCATCAGGTCATCATAAGCCACGACCTCGGCACGAATGAACCCGCGTTCAAAGTCGGTATGAATTTTACCGGCGGCCTGGGGAGCCTTGGTGCCGTTTTTGATCGTCCAGGCGCGCACCTCAGGGGTACCTGCCGTCAGATAGGAGATCAGCCCCAGCAGGCGATAGCTCGCCTGAATCAGACGGTCAAGTCCCGAATGATCGAGTCCAAGCTCGGACAGGAAGAGCTTTTTTTCTTCCTCGCCCATATCCGCAATATCGGCTTCGAGCTGCGCGCAGATGGGCAGCACCTCGGCATGCTCGGATGCCGCCAGCTCCTTGACCTTTTGGTAATGCACATTGCTGTCAAGCTTGCCTGTGAAATCGGCTTCGCTCAGATTGGCCGCGTAGATAATCGGCTTCTTGGTCAGCAGCGCGACCGAAGCGAGGATTTCCTCTTCCTCAGGGGTACATTCCACCGAACGCGCCGGCTTACCCGATTCCAGAGCCGCATACACACGCTTGAGAAAATCGTATTCGGTCTGAAGCGACTTATCGCCCTTCATCAGCTTGGCGCTCTTATCAATACGGCGCTCGAGCATTTCCATATCGGAGAAGATCAGCTCGAGATTGATGGTCTCGATGTCGCGCAGCGGATCAATACTGCCCTCCACATGAATGATGTCGTCGTCCTCGAAGCAGCGCACCACATGCACAATGGCGTCCACCTCGCGAATATTGGCAAGAAATTTGTTTCCCAGTCCCTCGCCCTTGCTGGCACCCTTGACCAATCCGGCAATGTCCACGAATTCGATCACAGCGTGGGTGGTTTTGACCGGCTGATACATTTCGGTCAGCTTATCCAGCCGTTCGTCCGGCACCGAAACGACACCCACGTTGGGATCGATCGTGCAAAAGGGGTAGTTGGCGCTCTGCGCGCCGGCATTGGTGATGGCATTAAAGAGTGTCGACTTTCCGACATTGGGCAGACCTACGATACCGAGTTTCAAAACGTTCGCGTCCTCTCATGTGTCTATGAATTGAGTGAAAATGCTCTATTATTCGTCATTGGCGCCGCAGCACTTTTTATATTTTTTTCCGCTGCCGCAGGGGCAGGGGTCGTTGCGCCCCACCTTTTGAGCAACCGTCCGGCGCACGGGACGCTTGGCATCCGTGCCGTCGGCGGAGGTGGCGGTAGGCTTGGCAATCTGTTCGCGCTTGGGTTCCTCCTGCGTACGCAGCTGCACGGTCAGAATCAGGTGCGCCGTATCCTCACGGATGGAAGCGACCATCTGATCGAACATATCGAAGCCCTCGATGCGATACATAACCACCGGATCCTTCTGGCCGTAAGCGCGCAGATGAATGCCCTTGCGCAGCTCATCCATGTTGTCGATATGATCCATCCAGTAGCGGTCAACCGTTTTGAGCAGCACCACACGCTCGACTTCGCGCATAACCGTATCGCCGTACTGCTTTTCTTTCGCGTCATAAATGCTCATGGCGCGGTCGGTCAGCAGCTTGACGATATCCTCGCGGTCGGTATCCTCCAACTCCTGCAGAGAGTAGTTGAAATCGCTCTCCTTTGTCAGCCAGCCGGCGTAGAAATCGCGCAGCCCTTTGAGGTTCCAGGTGTCGTGCTGCTCGTCGTTGGCAAGATAGGTCTTGCAGTTGGCCTCGATCGACTCCTTAACCATGCCGACAATGCTGTCACGGACATTTTCCCCATTGAGCACCTTATCGCGCTGGCTGTAGATGATCTCGCGCTGACGGTTCATAACATCGTCAAACTGGAGCACGTCGCGGCGGATGCCGAAGTTGCGCTCCTCCACCTTGCGCTGAGCGCCCTCAATGGTGTTGGACAGAATCTTGTTTTCAATCGGCGTGTCC
>JAEZJA010000038.1 GCA_023415895.1 Bacillota bacterium | reverse complement strand
AATCCGCCGAGTATGCACCGATGGTCAGCCCTGCCTGCGGCTGCCACGCGGTCGACATATAATTGATGTACAAAACGCGTCCGTTTTCATAGGTCACCCGTACATGCCCTTGGTCCAACACCTCATGCCGGAGCATCCCCACGCCCTGCGCAGGCGCGAGTAAGCGGCTGACAAAGGTGTACGTATCCACGATTTCATCCTTGAGGTCGGCATAGCAGGTGGAAAATAGGTCTTCGCTCGGGGTATCCACCAACGAGCTGCTTTGGGCAGCGGTCAGTATATAGGACGGCAGCTCGCCGTATTCCACCAGTTTGAGCAGGTTAATGCGTGAAACGCTTTGTGTATTCAAGAAGGGCGAGTAATAGTCGAGTGAGCCTTTCAACACCATTTGCAAAAAGGGGATGGTATCGGTCTCAAACAGATACTGGCTGTTGACCATGGGCAAATCCAATAGCTGCTCCGCCTGAGGGAGTAGGTATTGGTTGGCACCATAGACGGCGACCGGCAGAGACTGTTGGTCAATTGCCTGTATAATCTTATCCTGTGCCTCCTGTCGTGTGGTTATGGCATTGCGTGTGAAATCCCCATAAAGGTATTGCCCCACGCCGTCCAAGGACAAGCCGTCAAAATCACTCAGCACGGACATATGCAACATTAGCTCCGCCGCCTTGTTGATGTTGAAAAAATAGGTGTCGGGAAACATCAAAGACGGATTGTTGCGAAAGGTCTGAATATACGTTTTGGAAATGCCGATGCCGCACTGAGATTGCAGTGAGATCTGATTCTTATTGCCGGTCATGGGGTTACGGTAAAGATACAGACGCCCGCCCTTTTCATGCACCGCTTGCGCCAGTTGGGTATATACGGATGGTGTCCCCAGCTTTTTGTCGAGCGACGATGTCGTGATACGTCCGCCGCTGAGACCTCCTCCCGTATACCCCCGCAGCACGGTCGTCAGCCGCCCCACGCCCGCCGCACTAAGATCGGTGACAACCTCTTTTGCCTGTTGTGCGGTCGTCAGCACAGCCGTGCCATTGATAAGAAATTGTTTTTTGACATCGGCTCCCAAAAATTCAATGTGAAGAGGAGTGTTACCCGTCTCCGTCTTCGCACTGTTGAGGATGCCCTTGCTGAGCAGGTAACTTCGGTAATACCGCGCCATTCCCGAATAATTGGCGTCATCACCCGCGAGAAGACGAATGGTCATATCAATGTCGTACTCGTTGGGCGTATCCTGAGGCAGCTGCACACCGGAACCGCTCTTGCTTGTGGGGTGCATATACTTCTGTCGATAATCAAAACGGAAGGTTGCCCAGGTACAGTCGGTATTGAGCCCGGCCGGAATGGTCATAAGCGTCGCGTACTCCGCTCCGCTGGTTACATAGACAAACAAAGCGTTCTGGTTGGAGCCATGGGCGATGCCGTAGACCGGCAGGGAAACCTGCGGCTCGTTAACCAAATAATCCCCCGGACGATTGAGGGACGTATTGGCCGACGTCTTGGCGCTCGAGCTCGTACTCGTAGCCAGAACATCTATGCTGTAATCGTACCCATAGACGCGTTTTTCAAATCCCGTCAGGTAACTGAGTGGCTTATTAAAGGCAACCAACGCTCCCGAACCATCGGGAATCATTATATAGCCGGGCGTCCCCCCCTGATAGGAGCATCCGAGGAAGGGGAAAAACGTCAGGGATTTGAGCTTATACTTCCCTTCTTCCGCAATGGTATCATGAGACAGCTGGAAACGCAGACCTTCTTCTGTCAGCGACAGAGTAAAGGAAAAAGAGATTTTAAGCTCCTGAAACGCCACCTCGGCCGTTATGCCGTCGCTGTTCTTGGTATAGGTGCATTTGGCATCCTTATCCCCAAGACCGGTCCGCTTTTCCGACTCTTTAATATCGTAGCATTCTATACCAATAATGGAGTTCCCAAAGTTTTTCCAAGACTTGTTGAGCCCCTCTTCCTGGGGAGATCCGCCCCAGACATAGCCGTTGCGGGCATCCACCAACCGAATCTGATCGCTGCTTTTGTTGAGCCAGAGCTGCATCTGACTGTTCTGTGCCACCTTTTCGAAGCTCTCCGTGGTAAAGGCCGACACGGCTGTGGTCGGTTCGTAGTATTGGGCATGCCGGTTAGAGGCCACCTCCAACTGTGCGGATAAGTCCGACGTAGACACCGATGCGGAGGGGTCTGTCGTAGCGGCCGTCTTGTCCGATCGATCCGCCAGTGCCGACGCGAGCAGCACCGAGGCACAGACAGCCGTAAGCAGGCCGATGCGGGCTAACTTAAGTTTTACGGACACGATAGGACACCTCACTTATCAAAACTTTCAAAAACTCCACCAGCTGAGCCCAGAGCATATACACAATCGAAAACGCAATGACGGCCAGCAAAATGAAAAAGAAAGTCAGCAGCATATTCTTGACAATCTCTCTGCCCTCATAATTGTGTGTCTCGCGTATGCCGATAATCAGACAGACCAGCACGTATGCCTCAATCACAAAGGTTGACAACTGGATCAGAAACGCTTCGTTGAGCGTCAGCGCATACGTCAGACCGATTACGAAGGGCATGCCGATAATGTATGGCGACAGCGCGTAGGCTGTCATCACATACACGCGTCTCAAATTGCCTTCGCCGTTGTTGATGGAGCTGACCAGCGTATTCCCTGTGACAAACAGCAGGATCGCGGAGAAATACAACAGGGCAATGGTGCCAAGCGGCGTATCCTTGGGATCGCTGATGCGGAAGATAAAGCTGCAAAAGAGTATATGAAACGTAAACACGACAAAGGCCAGAGCATACAGAATGGTTGCGCTCGCCACGGAGCCGCTTCGTCGGATCTTGAGTTCATAAAAGCTGTCCAACGGGTGACGGATCACATGACTGACATAGGTCACATCGCGCAGAATCGGGTGCTTTTGCTTGGTGCTTCGCCAAGATCCCCGAACGACTGCCTTGGCTCGTTTCCAGGGTTTGAGAAAATGCAGACCAATGCCCAGAGCGCACAGCGATAGAATCGCGATCAGAAAATACCGAAAGTTGGCAATCAGCCAGTCGTTGCGCGACTCCCAGAAGGCTTCAGAGTATTCCTCACGGTTTTGCGACAGATAAAAATGCTGCTCGGCGGTTGTGTTGTTGCCCAAAAACAGCTGTGAACGCGCAAAGCCATCGTGCGCCATGCGGGAAATGCCGTTCTTTTTTAGAATAGTCTGCCACAGACTGCTGCTCTGCTCGTAGTCGCCCGCATTGAGAGCGGCAATGGCTTTGTGCGTCACCAGGGCATAGTCGGTGGGATAAAATGCCTGGAACAATCCGCGTTCCTTATCCAGAACATACACCACACTGTTGTCATCGACCTCGATGGCGCAGGCCACGGTCGATAACCCGTTTCGTTCCGTGGACAGCGACTGCCCCCCGAAGGAAAACACCAGACTGCCGTCGGGGTCATACTCATACACAAAGCCGGTTTCGGTCAGGGCGTAGATTTCATTATCCGGTGTGAGCGCCACATCCACAAAATTGATTTCATCCCGCAGATCGCCCTGCTCGGTCAAAACATTGACACCCGACATGTTGTGTGCTTTGATACTGTTGCCCGTTTCGCTTTGGGTCACCGAATAAATCAAGTCGTTGTCCGCGGGAGTCGCGTTGTAAATTGTCAGCGGAATACGCCCAAAAAGTTGCTCGAGCTGTTCTTCGGTGAAAAAGAGCTCCTGCAGGTAATTGAGCAGGGTCATTCCCGCCCGGTTGGAACCGAAATAGCCGCTGAAGTTCCCCGAGGCATCGAACAGCATCATGCCCTCATAAGAGCCCTCGCCCACTACGTAGATATTGCCGAAGCGGTCGGCCATCACCTTGTGTGGCATAAAGGGACTGTCGGAGCCATACAGCGCACTCGTGGGGCGGGTCAGCGTCATGACCGCTTCGCCGTTAGCATTGAATACAAAAACCGACTGCGCCTTATAGTCGGCGACATACACCATTCCGGTCTTGCCAACAAAAATTCCCGTCGGCTGCGTGAACAGACCGTCACCGATCGTTGCCATCGCGCCGCTCTTCAAATTATACGTCACGACCCTTGCATTGCCCGTATCGGCAATATAGGCAACCGAATCGCGAATACAGAAATCCTCCGGCTGGCTGAGACCTAGACCCTTCATGAAAATCGCTCCGGGCATATAGGCGTCCTGTGTGCGTGCCCAATCTCCATCCGTGGAGATGATATAGCTAAAGGTCGTGCTCTCGCTGGCGCTCACCGACAAGGCCGGAATCGCCAGAAAAAGCAGTGTTAAAAAACAAATCCAAAATCGTTTCATCCATTGTCACCCCTTTCCTGATTTTCCTGACTACTTGATGCCCGAATGCGCCATTGTGTTCATGACACGGGACTGAAGAATAATGAATAGTATCAGGTTGGGGATAAAGAGAATCAGGGCAGCGGCTGCCGCCATCCCCTGACCGGCAACGGTGTTGCCGGAAGTGGATGTCACGTTGGTGGAGGATGTCAGCACCGTCATGTAGAAACCGAAGGTTTTGAAAGCATCGGTATTGGTATACAAACTGGAGGCTTCCACAGCTCCCCAAGAGGACTGAAAGGATAACAGAGCAACCGTGGACAGCGCCGGTACAACCATAGGCAGGATGATTTTGCGCACAATCGTATAATCGCTTGCGCCGTCGATGCAGGCCGATTCGATCAGCGCATCCGGAATCTGATCCATGAATTGTTTCACCAAAAACAATCCGATGGGCATGGCGAGCAGCGGAAGAATATGAACGAGAATGGTATCCTCCAGATGCAGGTTGACAATTACAAAATACCGCGGAATCCCCACGGCCACCGGAACAAACATCAGGGCCAGGTTGTTGGCGCTGAGAACCGTATTCTTCAGTTTGAAGCGCTTTTTGGACAGACAGTAGGCCGTACACAGCGTCATGACCACCGTGAGCAGCATGGTAATGGCTGTGTACAAGATATTATTAAACAGAAAGCGCGACACCGGCACCGACATATTCGAGGTAAAACGGAACAGCCGGCGAAAATTGTCCCACGTCGGATGGATCACATAAAACCGGGGAGGATACGCAAACAACTCTTCCGTCGGTTTGAAAGCGTTGCAGAACACAAAGACGATAGGCAATGCCATCAAAACGGCGATCGGGATCAGATAGGCCAAAAATTTCAACTGGTTTCGTTCAAAATGAGCGGGATCGATGCGGATGGCATTGGGCATGTGGCGTCTTCTTTTCATAGTTCGGCCCCCTCCTCTTTATCGCTGAAGAGTCCTTTCGCAATTGAAGATATTCCCCAAATCATCAACAGCAGGATCACCGATACCGCGGCCGCATAGCCCATGTCATAGCGGATGAAGCCATAGTCCTCAATGTGCGTAACGATCAACTGCCCGGCATTGTTAGGGGTAGGATTGGTACCCGAAAGCTGCACGCCGATGGAGCCGTTTTGGAACGTGCCCACGATCGACATGATGGCGCCAAACAGCATTTGGGGGCGTACGGCAGGCACCGTCACATAAACGATTTCCTGAAAGCGGTTGCGCACCCCATCGATGGCGGCCGCCTCATACAGCTCCCGGTTGATGTCCATAATACCGGCCAGCATGGCCAGAAATCCCACGCCCATACTGCCCCACAGCGACACGATAATCATGATGGGCAGCAAGGTGTTCGCCGATGTCAGCCATTGCACCGGCTGGTCGATCCAGCCCCATTGTAGCAGCACGGCATTGAGATAGCCGTTTTTAGCCCCATTGAAAAACACCTGCCACACCGTCGCCATCATCACGGCACTCAGCATGGAGGGGGAATACAGAATCAGGGCAAGCACCGTACGCAGCCTTTTGGGGACCTGGGCCAGAGACCACGCCATAAAAAAGCACAGCGCATACCCCCCCGCCCCGACAAAGACGGCATAAATGATGGTTTTGGGAAGCACGGTCTGCATGAAGGTTTCGTCTTTGGTGAAAAGGTTGATATAATTCGTCAGTCCCGTGAAAGAGGGGGGCTCAATGGTGTTGAAGTAGGTAAAGGAGAGTCCGATGGCGGCCAGAACGGGAATGATGATAAACAGGCAGAACAGCACGATGAAGGGTGACATCATCACACCGACGGCGTGATCATCCGCCATATGCCTGAGCTTTTTCAGTGCCATCAGCCTCGCTCCTTTTCTGCCAGAATTTGACGCAGTTTGTCAATGGTGTCGACGGGATAGGTTTTCAAGGCATTGCCCTCTTCGTCCACAAAACCGAATTCCTGCAGCTTGCGCAGGATTTCCTTATCCGAATTAAGCTTGGCACGATCAAGAGCCCGCTGGAGATTGCTGTTTTCCACGACCACACTCGTAAATACATTGCTCGCTTCCCGTTCGACCATATAGCCTGCGGGATGGCGCAAATTTTCTCTTTGCCATTTCCATTGTTCAAGGATGACGGCTTTATCTTCCTCATCACAGGCCAGATTGACAAAAGCTTTGGTATTGGCCGTATTCCACAGGTACTCGGGTCCGTATCTGGACTGCATGATATAAGCAAAATTCGTCTGGGTATCCGCCGACAACCACCATTTGAGCACCTGATACGCTCGGTTCTCGCGTTGCTCGGTCGTGTTGAAGATCATTCCCGCTGTACCGTCGGCATTTTGATAGCGGACAATGCTGCCATCCGCTTGCCGGGTTCCGGGGGAAAGGGTGAGTTTCCAGAGAGAGGCCAGCTCGGGAGCGGCCACCTTCATCTGCAGATAGGTGGTGAAATTGCCCACGCCGATGGGCACCGTGCCGTAACGCAGGCCGTTGAAAAAGCTGGGTATGTATTTGGGCACACTGTAAATGCGAAAGAGATCGGTCATCTCCGAAAAACCCATTCCTGTCGCGTCCTCAGAAAAAGCGCTGGCAAGACCTGTGCTTTCATAAAAGCGGCCGTCGTTCTGATAGACAAAGGGAGCTGTTGCCGTAAAGTTCTTGAGGCCGACCATATTCGATAACAGAAGATTGAAGGACATGCCATAGCGATTGAGAATCGGCATCATACTGCGCACATCGTCCCACGTATCCGGAACCTTCAGCCCGAATTCGTCCATGAGATCCTTGCGATAGAAGGTCACATAAAAATCCTGCGTTTCCACGGCTCCATATACCCCATTGTTAAAACAAAGAGGCAGCAGCGATTCCAGATTGTATTCCTCGTTATACCAGGGAAGAAAATCGTCGAAATCCAGCAGATTCTTGGCCGCACCACGCACCGCAAAGTCAAACGGCGTGAAATAGCCAATGCCCAGAGCCAGATCGGGGCAGCGGTTGGAGGCGCTCGCCAGTATGAGCTTTTGTTCATTGGGCATGATCGACAGATTGACCTTGATGCCTGTTTTTGCTGTAAAATCGGTATCCAGCATCTGCTGCATGATTTCCACATACTGAACAGGCCGGTTGACCCATACGGTCACGGCATCCTCTTTCGCTGCTTTGATGACACCATAGGCGGCAGCGTTCTTCTCTGAATCAAAGGAATAGAAAAAGGAACGAAGGGCGTCCCCTGCCGCAGCGAGAGGACCGATATCGGTCTGAGGACGTATCACGCCGCTGGACAGGAAGATGCGATCGATATACAAAGGCATTTCGGCAATATCCAGCAAAAGATCACCGATGATCTGAGCGACCGAACCGCTGCCCTCGCTGAAAAGGGACATCTTGTTAGGGAAGGTGCGCAGCTCTTTACGCAGCTTGGCTACCGTCTGTGCGGCATAGGTCAGGCTGTCGGCAAAGGCAGGCTTCTGACCACAGATGGACCGCAGCTCTTCATAGCAATCGGTCAGCGTGGTTTGTATCGTCTCTAAATCCGTCTTGATCGTCGGTATATACTGTTCCACGTCCCATGTGCGATTCTTGTCGGCATCGTTGCCGGTCATTTTGCGCACCTGGGTACCGATGCTGTTGATCTGACCAAGCAGTTTGGTCAGACGGTCATACACGGGTTGGAACGCCTCGCCGGTAACGGTCATGGCCAGCGTGTGAACACCCGCATCC
>JAEZJA010000206.1 GCA_023415895.1 Bacillota bacterium | reverse complement strand
GGGCAAAAAGACATACAGCGAGGCATAAAGCTCATGGGATATGGTGCGATCCATCACAATCGCCGCGCCCAGAAGAATCAGCGAAGCCACGACCGTATACAGCGGGGCACGCACCCATAAGGGCAGCTTGTTGCCCAGCAAAGACATGAATAAACTGATGGGCAACAGCATCACGGCAGTGCAGATCGTCAGCGCAACCCCAAATTTGAGGTTGGTGCCGATCGCGATGATCGGACAGATGCCCACAGCCTGCACCAGTACGACATTGTTGGATAAGAAGCCTCGAGCAAAGACCTCCCACAGCTCTTTGAGCGTCCTGGAAAAGGGCTGTTTGGGCTGTTTGTGCTCAAAACGATTTGCCTGTGCGCTCATGAATGGCTCCTCCTTTTCATCACGCGGCGCAGGTTGACAAGGTACCAGCACAGCCGGTCGATGGTGGTGGCAAAGGCGTTGACAAGCAGCACGGCAAAACAGACACCCTCTTCAAAACGGCCGAAATAACGCAGCTGCATGACCAGAAGGCCAGCAAAGATGCCGTATACGATACGTCCCAGCCAGTGGCGGGGGGACGTGACGGGATCGTTGAGAAGAAATATGCCGCCAAACAGCAAATACCCCGAGCACAGTTCGATCAGAATGCTGCCGGTTGCTCCGGCACCTGTGCGTGGGAACAGGAAGGCAAGCAGTGCGCAGGTTGCCAGATAGGGAAGTGTGATCAGACAGGAGATCGAACGGCAGGCGAAAAGATACAACCCGCAGGTCAGCAGGATCAGAATGCCGGTCGCGCCGATGGGGCCGGGAATATCCCCCAGCAGCACCATGGTTCCCGAATAGACCGACTGTCCCCCGCGCATCAGCTGTGCGGCAGGAGAGGTTTCGGAAACTATGGCGTCCAGAGAGCCGGTCAGGGGCAGCGGCGTGTTTAAGCCGGGGTTGGGATACAAAAACATGGTGCGGGAAAAGCAGAGCGTGAGCGCGGCCACGCCGGCAGCCGCCGGATTGAACACGTTGCGCCCGCTTCCGCCCATGGGCATTTTCACGATCAGAATAGCAAAGGCCGCGCCCGCCGCAGGCATCCAGTAGGGGGCAAGCGGTGACATGAGCGCGCCCACAAGTCCGCCGGTCACTGCTGCGGTGCTATCCGTAACCGTGGGTTTGCGGCGCATCAGCAGACAGCAGAATGCTTCACAGAGCATGGCGGCAACCATGCCGGTCAATACCAGCAGGACAGGACGCATGCCGTAATGCACAGCGGAAAAGATGCACAGCGGCACCAGGGCGATGAGTACATCGTTGTTCATCATGGAGACGCGGTCAGTGCGGCGAAGAAAGGGGGCGCTGGCGGTTTTATAGATCATCGCTGTCACCCCATTTCAAAAAGATGGTGCCGTGGGCATCGCGCGCTTCGAGCACCTTGGCGGTAACCTCCAGACCCGCCGGACACACATACGAGCAGGCTCCGCAGCCGTCGCATTGTTCGGGGAGTAACGCCGACAGGCGTTCATACTGCATGTTGTCCAGCCGACGCATGATCTCAAAAGGCAAAAGCCCGGCATGGCAGGCACGTACGCAACGCCCGCAGCCAACACAGGCATGAGCAGGGGGATGGGGACGATTCTTCATCGCAAGCAGGCAGGTAACGCCCCGAACGACGGGAATATCGGTGCGGGAAATCGTGAGTCCACAAAGGACATCACCGAATATACTGTATTGGGGGTTGGATGCCAGCCCGCAGAAACGGAAAATGTCCTCAACCATCGTGCCGATGGGTACACGGATGTTCTGCGGATTGGCCAGGGCGTTTCCCGCAACGGTGAGTACCAGTTCGGTTTGCGCTTCACCCATGGCGGCGGCACGGTACAAAGCCAGGCAGGCTTGTACGCCGATGCGGCAGACAGGAACCGCCGACTGGTCGTGCGCAACAGGAGCGGGATAGCGGCCACGCACCTCATACAACTCATGAGGCTTGAGCTTGCGCTCCAACTCCTGTCGCTGTTTGTGCGGCAGACGTACGGCAATATGATAGCCGGACGCGCCGATTGCGCGAGCCGCGAGAGCCAAACCATCGCGCACTTGTACGGGGGATTCCCGCAGCACGGCCGAGGCACTGGAGCTGTAAGGCTCCTGTTCGGAGGCATCAGCCACAAGCAGAATGCCCCGAATGGACTGCCACTCCTGCAGCTTGCCGGCCAGAGAAGCCCCGTCCAGCTCATCCACAATGCTTGCCTTATGAGCAGCCTTGATGAGCTCTGCGGGAGTCAGCTTATCGGTGTTGATTTCCTTTAAGGGTTCGCTCCCTTCCACCATGCAGTCAATGACCGCACAGGTCACATCCCCTAGCAGGGGATGATTGACAGGGCGCACATTGGACAACACGCCGGTGACGGGTGCCAGCACGGGGGATTGGCCTTGCTCGTCCGGAATTCCTAACACACTTCCGCTCATGACGGTTTCATAATTGGCAACAGCCGGATCGCAGTGACCGCCGTCTGGCGAAAGCAACGGAACGAGTATTTGCGCGGGCTGCGCTATATTCACAATGGGACGGGATGCCGCCGGTTCCTTTTGAGAGAGCAGCGGTACACCGCGATTAGTAAATTTCGACATCCTGTTTTTCACCTCTTGCAAAGAGCTTGTCATCCTAATATGATGGAGTAAGAGGGTACTATAGACGCGTTCCACACCGCGTAATGACGCTCTTAAATACTCGCGGGGGGAAGGATCGTGAAAATGGAACTGCTGGATAATGGATGCTTGAAAATCCTGTTGACGGAGGATGACCTCAGGGCCTTCCATCTCACCTTTGAGGACATGGATTACAGCAATGACAATACGCGTAACATTCTGCATCAGTTGTTGGAGACAGCACATGAGGAGACCGGCTTTGATCCAAACGGCAGTCTGGTTATTGAAGCACTGCCTGTGGACGGGGGGTGTTTGCTGCTGCTGACACCGGTCTCCAGCAAACGGCGTGTGCGCATGAAGCGCGCCATCGGCCCGTTCGTTTATGAGCTGGAGGACGCGGACACCGTCCTGCGGTTTGCCCGCAGCGTTTACGGTCATACACCGCCCATGTGCGGGAGTTCGCTCTATCAGTTTGACAACCGCTACCGTTTGGTGCTGTACCCGGGCCAGGCGCTGTCCAAGGAGATGACGCATATGCTCAATGAATTTGCCCATCTCGCCGGTGAGGGCGATGCGGCTGCCGCGTTTACGGCGGAGCATGGAGCTTCCATTTCGGTGGGAGACGCGCTCGGGCAGCTGTGTGCAGCTATGTGCTCCGATACCGAAGCATCGGCTTCCTGATCATCCATTGTATACAGCCTGAAAAGCGGGTTGACGACAGCTCTCGAGAGGAGCTTCGGCGGCCTGCTTTTTACATATTGATTTAGAGGGATTGAATATGGGCGGTCAGGGCGCGAACGTCGGGCGCGTTGAAGAACGCACTGCCCACGACGGCCGTGTCGGCACCGGCTGCGGCGGCGATAGGACAGGTTTCACTGTTGATTCCGCCGTCGACTTCCAACAGCACCTGCAGCCCTCGACGGTCGATTTCCGCACGCAGCGCAGATACCTTGGGCATCATTTCGGCCATAAAGCTCTGTCCCCCGAAGCCGGGTTCCACGGTCATCACCAGTACCAGGCCGATGCGGTCAAGATAGGGGAACACCGCCTCGGCAGGGGTAGCCGGCTTGATGGTCAGCGCAGGGATTTTTCCCAGCGCGTGAATGCGGTCGAGAGTTTGTTCAATCGGTGCATCGCATTCCATATGGATGTTAATAATATCGGCACCGGCATCCGCGAAGGCATCGATCAGTCGGTCGGGAGCCTGCATCATCAAATGCACATCAAAGGGCAGGTCGGTCAGCGGACGAAGCCTTTTTATAACGGGAGGCCCAAAGGACATATTGGGCACAAAGAGTCCATCCATCACATCCAGATGGATCATGTCCACGCCCGACTGCTCCACAAAGCGGAATTCGTCCGCCAGGTGAGCAAAATCACAAGTAAGAATTGAAGGAGATACTTTCAAAATAGACCCTCCAGTTTATCGAAGGCATAAGGGCATAAAGAGCAACACGAGAGACGCCGATTGCGGATATGCCAGCAGAACATGTACAATATCTTATTTTAACCTATATACGTTCAAAGGTCAATGGGAGTGTCGGCTTTTTTGCACGGCGTTTGTAAGCGCAAGGCCGGAAGAGGCTGAGCCTGAATAGATCTTCCTGGTGTTGCATACACTATCACGGTAGCTAGTAGAAAGGCCAAACAGCCAACATTTTTATCCTTCGGATTTTAAAAGGGGAGGAACCGATTGATCATGAAACAACCTGAAAAGACGGGACATTTGCATGTGGATGCCTTTGGGCGTGCGCGCCGCGCAAAGCAGGAGGAAAACCGTCTCGACGACCGTAACGACTACATGGCCAACGACTGGGAACTCTCGCAGGAGCTGACCCCCGATCCTTTTGCCGAGGAGGAGCATTCGCTGACCCATGCTTATCGCCATCAGGCAGGAAAATAAGGCTGAGCGTGAGAAGGTGAAAAATGGAGCAAATTCTAGAGAATCAAAGATATGCAGACGTAAATTTGAATAAGCGGAAATAATCATTATTGTTTGACTTACTCTGACTTTGACTTACTCTGACCAATAGAGTACAATAGCATCCAGAAAGTCAGGAAAGGTCAAACAACAGTGATTTAGAAAAGCGGTGGTACGAATGGGATTAAGCGATGATATTACAGCCTATATTCTGCGTATGATGGAGGTGGCTGATGACGGCGAGGCGGAGCTGCGGCGAAACGAACTGGCCGATGAGCTCGGCTGCGTACCCAGCCAGATCAATTATGTACTGACCTCCCGTTTCACTCCTGAACAAGGGTATGTGGTGGAAAGTCGACGGGGCGGCGGGGGATACATCCGCATTCGCCGCGTCAAGCTGGGTACCGGGGGTTCTCCCTTGATGCATACGGTCAATGCCATCGGGGATTCTCTTAATGCCGCGACCGGCCGGGCTATTCTCGACAACCTGCGCTATCTTCAGATTGTGCCGGACAATGTCGCCAAAGTCATGGCAGCTGCGCTGTCGGATCAGGCCTACCGCGATGTGGCGGTGGAACAGCGTGACCGTTTGCGTGCAAGCCTGATGAAGCAGATGCTTACAGCGCTGATCTGCCGATGATCGGCGCCGAACATAGAGAAAGGAAGACGTTTTATGTTGTGTCAGAATTGCGGAAAGAAACAAGCGACCACCCATGTGAAGAAAAATATCAATGGCGTTATCACCGAGCAGCATCTTTGCTCGGACTGCGCCGCTCAGCAGGGGCTGGGCAATGTCTTTAATAACTTTGGCTTTGATTTGGGCAATTTCTGGGGCTCCCTCTTTTCCGAGCCAGCCGCAAGAGCCATTACGGATACCGTACGCTGCGAAGGCTGCGGCCACAGTTTTTCCGAAATTGCCGAATCCGGGCGGGCGGGCTGTCCTTCCTGCTACACCACCTTTTACGACCGGCTGTTGCCGTCCATTCAGCGGATTCACGGAAAGACGCGGCATACCGGTAAGGTGCCCACGGGAGCGGGGGAAGAGGTCAAAAAGGAGAATGAACTCGAGCGTTTGCGCCGCGAGCTGTCCGAATGCATAGCGCAGCAACAATATGAGAAGTGCGCGTCCCTGCGCGACCGCATTCATGAACTGGAAAAGGAGGGGAAGGATCATGAGTAAGATGTCCGATCGCAAATGGTATCAGCAAAGCGGCGCGGAAGGTGATGTGGTCATCAGCACGCGCATTCGTCTGGCACGCAACCTGACGGGCGTTCCCTTCCCCGCAGGACTGAGCGCCGAGCGTCGGCGTGAGGTCGCCGAGAGGGTGCGTGAGGCACTCAAGGCCCACGACACGGCCCATGACTATGATTTTTTACAAATGAATGCCATGACCCGCCACGATGCGCTGTCCATGGTCGAGCATCATCTGATCAGCCCCGAATTCTCCCGCTGTGAGGAGGGCAGCGCGCTTCTTTTGAAAAAGGACGAGAGCGTCAGCATGATGATCAATGAGGAGGATCATCTGCGTATCCAGGTGATGCGTCCAGGGATGGACCTGGATGAGGCTTACCGTATCGCGGACAGCCTGGATACCACGTTGGATGAGACGCTGCATTTTGCTTTTGATGATCGCCTGGGCTATCTGACCCAGTGCCCCACCAATCTCGGCACGGGCATGCGCGCCTCCATCATGCTGCATTTGCCCGCCCTGCAGGAGCACGGAGCCATCCAGCAGATGGCCAACACCGTGTCCAAGCTGGGGCTGACTATCCGCGGCCTGTACGGTGAGGGCAGCAAGCCCGAAGGGGCTATTTACCAGCTATCCAATCAAGTTACACTGGGCATATCCGAGCAGGCCGCCATTCAGAACCTCAAGGGCATTGCCGCCCAGATTATCCGGGAGGAGCGAGCCGGCCGGGAGGAGCTCAGCCGCAATCCCCGTTTTGAGGATTTGGTGTGGCGCTCCTTCGGACTGCTCAAGACGGCGCGTCTGCTGTCGGGCAACGAATTTATGAATTTAATTTCCAACCTGCGCGTGGGCGTGGCGCTCGGACTGGTGACGGATATCACTCTGGACACGATCAGCGGCCTCATCTGTGACGCGCAGCCCGCCACTATGATGGCGGCGGCGCGGCGCGACATGGAGCCGGGCGAGCGGGATATTGAACGCGCCAGAATGGTACGCGAACGCTTTGAAGCTGTCGGCGGAAAAGCGTGAACCATGACCTATAGAGAGGATGAATAACGATGTATCGTTTTAAAGGATTTACCGAAAAAGCCAACACGGCGCTGAACCTCGCCATTGAAGGCGCGCAGGATCTCGGTCATACCTATATCGGTACGGAGCACCTGGTGCTCGGCCTTCTGCGAGAGGGCACGGGCGTGGCGGCTTCCGTCGTGTCCGGGCGCGGCGTGACGGCCGCGCAGTATCAAGAGGCCATTGCACAAGCCGAATCCTCGGGTGAGCGCAGCCACCTGTCCCCCGAGGATTTCACCCCCCGTGCCAAGCGAGCCATGGAAATGGCCATCAGCGAAGCCGCAGCCATGCAGCACGGCTATGTAGGCACCGAGCATATTCTGCTGGCCGTCCTGCGGGACGAGAGCAGCGTAGCCGTGCGCCTGCTGGTGGCGCTGGGTGTGCGCCCGGATGAATTGTTCAATGACATTGCCAACGCCATCGGCATCAATCCTGCCCAAACGGCGACCGAAGGGATGCGCGGCGGCCGCACGCCTGCGGGCGGTGCCAAGGGTGGCAAAACCCCGACGCTCGACCAGTTCGGCCGGGATCTGACTCAAATGGCCAAGGAAGGCAAAATGGATCCTGTGATCGGCCGATCCAAAGAGATCGAGCGGGTGATTCAGATTCTGTCTCGACGCACCAAGAACAACCCCTGTCTGATCGGTGAACCGGGCGTCGGCAAAACTGCCATTGCCGAAGGCTTGGCGCAGAAGATTGCTGGCGACGAGGTGCCCGAGCTGCTGCGCGGAAAGCGCGTGGTAACACTGGATCTGACGGGCATGGTCGCGGGTACCAAATACCGCGGCGATTTTGAGGAGCGCATTAAAAATGCGCTGGATGAAGTCATCAAAGCGGGCGACGTGATCCTGTTTATTGATGAAATCCATACCCTGATTGGGGCGGGCGCCGCCGAAGGCGCCGTGGATGCCGCCAACATTCTCAAGCCTTCGCTGGCACGCGGTGAACTGCAGGTGATCGGCGCGACGACGCTGGACGAATACCGCAAGCATATTGAAAAGGATGCGGCTCTCGAACGCCGCTTCCAGCCCGTAACAGTGGGGGAACCCACGCCCGAGGAAGCCATCCAGATTCTTTACGGGCTAAGGGATAAGTACGAGGCCCACCATAAAGTGAAGATTACCGATCAGTCCATTGAAGCGGCTGTCCGGCTGTCCGTTCGGTATATTTCCGACCGGTATCTGCCCGATAAGGCTATTGATTTGGTGGATGAAGCCGCATCGCGTGTACGTCTGCGCGCCTTTACCGCACCGCCCGACCTGAAAAACCTGGAGGACGAGGTTAAGCGCCTGGATGAGGAAAAGAAATCCGCTGTTAACGAGCAGGATTTCGAGCGCGCCGCCCGTCTGCGCGACGAGCAGAAACACAACGAGGATAAGCTCAAACAACTCAAAAACGAGTGGCAGGAGAAAAACGCGGGCATTACCGGCGAGGTCACCGAAACGGACATTGCCGAGATCGTGTCCAACTGGACGGGCGTACCCGTCACCCAGCTGACCGAAGCCGAGGGGCAGCGGCTGCTGCGCATGGAATCCATTCTCCATGAACGTATCGTGGGACAGGACGAAGCCGTTACAGCGGTCGCCAAGGCCATCCGCCGCGGCCGTGTGGGGCTCAAAGACCCCAAGCGTCCGGCGGGCTCCTTCATTTTCCTTGGCCCGACGGGTGTCGGTAAGACCGAGCTGTGCAAGGCTCTGGCCGATGCCATGTTCGGCGACGAGGGTGCCATGATCCGTTTGGACATGTCGGAGTATATGGAGAAGCACACCGTTTCGCGCCTGGTCGGTTCGCCTCCCGGTTATGTGGGCTACGACGAGGGCGGCCAACTGACTGAAAAGATTCGCCGCAAGCCCTACGCGGTCATTTTGTTCGACGAGATTGAAAAGGCACATCCCGATGTGTTCAATATTCTTTTGCAGATTCTCGAGGACGGTATCCTGACCGATGCACAGGGACGGCGTGTGGATTTCAAAAACTCCATCATCATCATGACTTCCAACATCGGCGCGCGGCTGATCACGGATAAGCGCGGTCTTGGCTTTGGGGATACCGGCCGCTCGGCGGATGCCGACGATGAGGCCGATCGCCGCCGCATCCGTGACAATGTGATGGGTGAGCTCAAACAGGCCTTCCGCCCCGAGTTCCTCAACCGTGTAGACGATATCATCGTGTTCCACAAGCTGACTCAGCCCGAGATCCGCGAGATTGCTCACCGCATGCTCCGCTCGCTCGACAAGCGTATGGACGATATGAACATGCACCTCGAATTGACGGAGGCGGCTGTGGACGAGATCGCCAAGGCAGGTTTTGATCCGCTCTATGGGGCGCGTCCGCTGCGCCGCGCCATTCAGTCCAAGATTGAGGATGCGCTGGCGGAAAAGATGCTGGAAGGGCAGTTCCGTGCAGGCAGTACCGTGCTGGTGGATGCCGTGGACGGACAGTTCACCTTCAGCGACAAGACCCCGCCCGCAGACAAGCAGCCTATTGCCGACGATGAGAGCAAGCCGCAAGCATAAGACTTTTCCGGCAAGCGCCTACTATAAAAACAAAGCCTGAACGGATGCCGCATCCGCTCAGGCTTTGTTTTTATGCAGAGGATAGTCGGGTTACGTAAACGTTTATCATCGTGGTTTATTCGGTCGCACACGTAGATGCGCCCCTACGAAGAGCGAAAACGTGTTTCCTACGAGTAGGGCGGGGGCTTGCGCCCGCCGTCACTCATGCCTATCCATGCGTAGAATGAGCCACATTTCTCGTCTCGCCTCACAGGGCAAAATGTGTATCGTGGACAGCTATTCCTCCCCCAGCAAAACATGCAACAGCCTGTCCGGGTCATCAAGGAACTGTTTGGTAATCTGGTAATGCGCGGTCTGCTGATAAGGCATCTGTTCAATGCCGCTGTCGGTCAACTGATAGATGTCCGCATCGGGAAAGGCCATGAGGATGGGAGAATGGGTGGAGATAATAAACTGTGACTGCTTCTTAACCAACTCGTTCATGTTGCACATCAGCCGCATAATTCTGGACGGTGACAGGGCGGCTTCGGGCTCATCCAGAATGTACAGGCCATTGCCGGCGAAGCGATTATCAACGAGAGCCATGAAGCTTTCCCCGTGGGACTGTTCGTGCAGCGACACACCCCCGTAGTTGTTGATCACATGTATCTGGTCAATGTTCGTCGCCACATTGTAAAAGCTTTCGGAGCGCAGAAAGAAACCGTCCTGGGGCGGCAAGCCTTTGCTAATGTCCAGATAGTCGCTCAGATCGGAGTGTGAATTGTTGGTCGAAAAGCAAAAGTTTCTCGTGCCGCCTTCGGGATTAAACCCCATCGCGATGGCAATCGCTTCAATCAGCGTGGATTTTCCGGTTCCGTTCTCACCCACGAAGAAAGTGACCGATTTGCGAAACGAGATTTCTTTGTGGCACAGATGACGGACGACCGGCAGCTGTCGGATATAATCCTCTCTGGGAATCTCACCTCTAAGAGTGACTTGTCTGACATAAAGAGAATGGTTCATGATTGTTTCCTCACCGATTTAATCACAGCATACTTACCAATCATTTAGCAGTATACCACGCTTGCTTGAGGCTGACAACATATGGAACAAAAAGAGAAAAATAAAGCAGGATATGGATAAACGATTCCTTTTATTCATTTTATTTTCCGCTTTATGGTTGTGCTAACGGTGTATAGTCCCGTTTCTTTGTAATTATTTTTTAGCAAAAGTGCGGGAAATAAGAAAATCTACTTTTCAGCTGAGTGAAAAAAAGCTATACTAGTACTGTTTGTAAAATAAGAAGTGGAACTTGCTGAGAGGAGCGGTTGAATGACTCCAACATTTCTGGAGTTCTTGTCGGATGTGGTTGCAAATCCGGCGCTGTTGATCACGGTTGTTCTGACCATGGGCGTTATTTTCGTCAATGGCTGGACAGATGCCCCCAACGCTATTGCCACCTGTGTTTCCACACGCGCCATCGGTGCGCGTGCGGCAATTTTAATGGCGGCGGTGTTTAATTTCTTGGGTGTTCTCGTGATGACGATGATCAACAAAACCGTGGCGGAAACGATCTACAACATGGTCGATTTCGGCGGAAATCCGCAGGATGCGTTGATCGCCTTGTGCGCAGCGCTGTTTGCCATTGTGGTGTGGGCTACGGCGGCATGGTATTTCGGTATTCCCACGAGTGAAAGTCATGCGCTGATCGCTGGTCTGTCGGGCGCGGCGATTGCGCTCCAGAACGGATTGGGCGGTATCAACGGATCGGAATGGGTTAAGGTGCTGTTCGGTCTGGTATTGTCGACCGCACTTGGCTTTGCCTTCGGCTGGATAGCCTCCAAGCTGACGGTTTTCTTCTGTCGCAGTATGGATCGGCGCAAAACCAAGAAATTTTTCCGTGGGGCGCAGATCGGCGGCGGCGCGGCCATGGCCTTTATGCACGGCGCGCAGGACGGTCAAAAATTTATCGGTGTTTTCCTTTTAGGTATGGCGCTTACGCGTGGACAAGCCGAGGCGGGCGTAGCGACTATCCCCCTATGGTTGATGATTCTTTGTTCATTGGTTATGGCGATCGGCACTTCCATCGGCGGTTACCGCATCATCAAGGCCGTCGGCATGGATATGGTCAAGCTGGAAACCTATCAGGGCTTTTCGGCGGATGTGGCTGGTGCCGGCTGTTTGCTGCTGTCCTCATTGACAGGCATTCCGGTCAGCACGACGCATACCAAAACTACCGCCATTATGGGCGTTGGCGCGGCCAAGAGACTATCCTCCGTCAATTGGAGCGTGGTCAAGGAGATGGTTTTCACATGGGTGTTGACCTTCCCGGGCTGCGGTCTGATCGGCTATCTGATGGTGAAGCTTTTCCTCTGGGTCTTTTAACGTACACAACCCTGAACCGATGTAATGGACGAAAGGATGAAGATCATGGCACGTAAAAAGGAATTTAATTATTTTGAAATGTTTGTACAGGCCACCGAGTATTCTGCCAAAGCGGCAAGCATTCTGCATACGGCTCTTCAGAACTATGATCCCGATACGCTACAGGCGACGATGAAGGATATGCACGCGGTCGAGCATGCCGCCGACATCGCCAAGCACGATATGAACCGGGAGCTGGCACGCGCGTTTATTACGCCGATTGAACGCGAGGACATCATGCTGCTGTCTCAGTGCTTGGACGATGTGACCGATGCCATTGAAGACGTGCTTATCCGTCTGTATATGTTCAATGTGCTGTCCATACGTGAGGAGGCATTGAGTTTCTCCCAGACAATTTACGATTGCTGCAATGCGATGAATGTGATGATGTCGGAATTCCACAATTTCCGCAAATCCAAAACCATTCTGGAAAACATTGTGGAAATCAACCGTCTGGAAGAGGTGGGCGACGATCTGTATACCAAAGCTGTGCGCCGTTTGTATATGAACACGCAGAATCCGGTTGACCTGATGATCTGGCGCGAGATTTTCGACCGCATGGAGAAATGCTGCGATGCCTGTGAGCATGCGGCCAATGTGGTAGAAAGTATTATCATGAAAAATAGCTGAAAACATCGTCGCACACATTTCCTTGCTATCATAATCCTGATTAGACCGGATACCCTAATTAAGCAGCCTTTTGCCGCGTATTATCCAAGCGGATACGACAACGGCACATGGCTGCTTCTGCTTGTCCCAGAAAAGGTTTGATGTTATGCCGCATCTGTGCTATGATATATCCGCATGTGTTTCTAAATAAGCTTATGTATCATTGAAATACGCAATTCCTAAAGAAATGAGTGATCCGTGCATGGTATTGAATACTCGTAAAGTGGTTTTAATGTGCGTTGATTTTCTGACGCTTTGCCTTGCTTGTATTACGGCTTTTTTTCTGTCCAATACCCTGATCATTGTTCATCTGACCGTTTTTGATACCTACTGGTCAATTATTGCCTTTACCCTTTGCAATATCCTGTCACTCACGATGTTCGGCGTGTACGGAAGCATCTGGCGGTATGCGGTGGTCAAGGATTTCATCGGCATCTTCTTGGCCCTGAGCGTCGGCTCGGCAGTCTCCTATATCCTGCTGAACCTGTTTGGCCAGATGCCCTCCAACATTTACATGGTGCTGGCCTTTCTGATTGCCATGTGCACCTTCATCGGTCTGCGTCTGGTTTATCAATACCTGTATGCGGCGCTCAACCGGCATATGTCGACCAATCTTAAGCAGGCGACCATGATCGTGGGCGGCGGATTGGCCTGCAAAAATCTGCTGGGTGAGATGCTGGTGGCTGACTGCAAATACAACCCCATCTGCATCGTGGATGACAATAAGGAAAAAATCGGTCGCAGCATCAGCGGCATTAAGGTATACGGGCCTACGGATAACATCCCCGCGTTGTGCCAGCAGTTCGGCATTGAGACGATTATGTTCGCCATGCCCTCCATTGAGGAGGCCGATCGCAAGCGTATTCTCCGCATTTGTTCCAATACCGGCTGTCACATCAAGCTGATTCCCTATGCTCATGAAACTAATCAGGACCAGGATCTTTTGATGCAGATCAAAGATATCAATATTGAGGATCTTCTGGGTCGCAAGGTTATCCAGTTTGACAATCGTGATGTGGCATCTTTCATCTGTGACGAAATCTGCATGGTAACCGGCGGCGGCGGCTCCATCGGGTCGGAGCTGTGCCGGCAGATCGCCAAATACCAACCTAAGCAGCTGATTATCGTTGATATTTATGAAAACAATGCGTATGAGATTCAACAGGAGCTGATACGCAAATACGGTGACAAACTCAATCTGTCGGTGCAGATTGCCTCGGTGCGCGATTTCCGCAAGATGGATTACCTGTTCAAGGCTTTCCGTCCCACCGTAGTCTTTCACGCCGCGGCACACAAGCACGTGCCGCTGATGGAAACCAATCCTGAGGAAGCCATTAAGAACAATGTAATCGGCACGTTTAATGTTGCCAATCTGGCTGATTTGTATCACGTTAAGAAATTTGTGCTGGTTTCCACCGATAAGGCTGTCAACCCCACCAATGTGATGGGAGCGACCAAGCGCTGCTGTGAAATGATTATGCAGTATATGGCCGAGCAGTCCGAAAAGACGGATTATGTGGCCGTACGCTTTGGCAATGTGTTGGGCTCCAAC